>NZ_JBVOOL010000012.1:0-258646 GCF_055664045.1 Kitasatospora sp. NPDC023385
CGCCGCTCTCGAAGCGTTCCACGGCCTGCCGCCGGATCCGCTCCCGCGCGGCCCTCTCCGCGTCGGTCAAACCGCCGCCCTGTGCATACCTCACAGCACACGACTACCGGGGCCGACCCTCCGCGGGCAGGCGAACGCTACTGCTTCACCCATCCGAGCGACATCACGGATTCAACTTCAGTAGCACCGGCGGTCACGGATGAGGGCCCACAGACGTTGACGCGTCGGCGGGCGGGGGTAAGCACCGCCTGGACGTGCTTCTTCCCCTCGGCACGCTTGCGGTCGTAGAACGCCCGCGGGTTCGGATCACAGCGGATGCTCACCAACGCCGAGGTGTAGAAGACGCGTTGGAGCCTGCGGTGGTAGAGCTGCGGCGGCTGGTGTGCCCGGTGCTCGGCTGCTCTCGACAGACGTTCCGCGAACAGGTTCTCGGCATCGTGGAGCGTTACCAGCGTCGCACGACCCGCCTGGCCGACCAGCTCGGATCCGTGGTGAAGGAGTTATCGGGCCGGGCGGGCGCCCGTCTCTCCCGTGTCCTGGCCTGTCGTGTCTCTCGCTCGACCGCCCTGCGGGTGCTCATGCGCCAGGCGTTGCCGCCACCGCGTGTCCCGCGCGTGCTCGGCGTCGACGACTTCGCCCTCAAGCGCCGGCACCGCTACGCGACCCGTACTCATCGACGCCGAGACCGGCGAGCGGATCGACGTCCTGCCCGACCGCACCACCCAGACGCTGGTCGTGTGGCTGCGCGAGCACCCGGGGATCAAGTACGTCTGCCGCGACGGCTCCGGCTCCTACGGCGAGGCGATCCGCCAGGCCTTCCCGAAGCGGTGCAGGTCAGCGACAGATGGCACCTCTGGAGCAACCTGTGCGGGAAGGCCTTGGCCGAGGTCCGCTCCCACGCCGTCTGCTGGGCCACCGTCGTGAACCCCGTCAGGCCCGGAGGCGTCCGCGAGCAGACCACCCGCGAGCGCTGGCAGCAGGTCCACGGCCTGCTCGAATGCGCCCGCCGTCTCGACGTCGCCCTGAACACCGTCAAGCGGTACGCCCGCATGAAGGAGCCCACCACAGAGCGCCGCGCACCCCGCTACAAGCCCACCCTCCTCGACCCCTACCGCGACCACCTGCGCCGGCGGCGGGCCGAAGACCCCGCACCGTCACCCACCTCCTCCGTGAGATCAAGGAGCTCGGCTGCACCGGCAGCGCCAACCTCCTGGTCCGCTACATCACCCATGGCCGCGCCGACGGCGACAAACCCGTCACGACCCCGCGGCGCTTCGCCCGCCTCCTTCTCACCCGCCCAGAGAACCTGCGCGACAAGGACACCTCACTACTGCGGGAACCCACTGCGGCATGCCCGGAGATGACCGAACTAGCCCGCTTGATCCGGGAGTTCGCGCAACTGCTGATGCCGGTAGAGGGCAACGACGCCAAGCTCTCCGACTGGATCACGTCAGTTCGCTCCGCCGACCTCCCTCACCTGCACTCCTTCAGCAACGGTCTGGAACTCGACCGGGCCGCCGTCGATGCCGGGCTCACCCTCCCGTTCCACAACGGCCGCACCGGGCGTCAACACGCGAACCAAACGGATCGTGAGGCAGATGCACGGCCGAGCAGGGTTCCCCCTGCTCCCCCACTGCGTCCTCCTCCAGTGATCACTACGCAGTGCTACCATCGATTACGGGACAGAGCCGTTGGCTGGACACACCCCCGACTGGGACGAGCGCGACCGGGTGGAGTTCGCCCGCCTGATGCTCAAGTAGTACGTCGACTCGCTTGCCCAGTTGAAGGAGCGTGGGCTGGCCCGGGACGCCAAGGGCTCCTGACCGCAGGCCCCATGGGGAGGAGCCCCAGCCGGTGCGCGGCTGGGGCTCCTTGAGTTCTTGAGTCTGTGAGTGGCGGTCGGCCTGGCGGGTCAGTGCTGCAGGGTGAGGACGCCCGGGCGCCAGGGCAGCTGGTCGTAGGGGCCGGTGGCGCTGGGGGACTTGCCCTGGTAGAGGAGCTGCAGGTTGCAGGGGTCGATGGTCATGGTCTGGTCGGGGTTGTTGCGGACGAGGTCGCCGTGGCTGATGTCGTTGGTCCAGGTGGCGCCGCTGTTGGCCTTGCCCGCGAAGGGGTTGCTCTCGGTGGCGGCCTGCGGGGTCCACGAACCGTTCAGGCTGGTGGCGGTGAACGAGCGGAAGTAGCGCTGCTCGTTCGCGCCGCGCGCCTCGACGAGCATGAGGTACTGGTTCTGGCCCTGGACCTTGTAGACCTGCGGTGCCTCGAACAGGTTCTTCACCGTGTCGCTCATGACCGTCGTGTACGAGGAGCCGAAGTTGCCGGGGAAGTTCCCGATCGGCATGCTCGCCCGGTAGATGCTGCCGTTGTCACCGGCGAAGAACAGGTACATGTTCTGGCCGTCGGCGATCAGGGTCTGGTCGATCGGGGCGGCGTTGGGGATGCTGCCGGTGAACAGCGGCTGCGGCGCGGACCAGCCGTTGGGGTTGGTGGGGTCGCTCGACGTGCGGTAGATGAACGGCCACGCACCCCACTGGTACGCCAGCACCCAGATGTTCTTCGGCGCGAAGTAGAACAGCGTGGGCGCCACCGTGGACTGGCTCATCCCGATCTGGCCGGCCGACGCCATGTCGGACCAGTTCGTGAACGGGCTGAACATCATCGAGCCGTACGACGAACCCGACACGTTCGAGGCGTAGACCAGGTGCTTGCCGTTGTACACGACGTCGGTGAAGTCCTTCACCGCACCCCACCCGTTCGCCGGCTGCGCCAACACGCCCGTCGACGACCAGTGGTACGTCGACGGAAGGGCGCACGCGCCGCCCGTCGGCGCGGTCAGGCCGGCCCACGTCTGGTTGCTGCCGCCGTTGCACGTCCAGATCTGCACCGCCGTGCCGTTGGCCGTGCCGGCGCCCGCGACGTCCAGGCACAGCCCGGACTCCACGCCGACGACGGTGCCGTCGGGGTTCACCCGCCACTGCTGGTTCGCCGCGCCGCTGCAGGTCCAGATCTGCACCGGGGTGCCCGCCGTGGTGGCGTGGCCCGGCACGTCCAGGCACTTGTTGCCGTAGACGGTCAGCTGGTTGCCGGACGACACCGTCCACTGCTGGTTGGTGCCGCCCGAGCAGTCGTGGATCTGCAGGGCCGCGCCATCGGCCTGGCTGGCGTTCGGCACCTCGAGGCACCGGCCGGAACCGGCACCGCGCAAGGCGCCGCTGGTGGCCGCCTGGGCCGGGCCGGCGACGAGCAACGCGGCCAACGCCGACACGGTCGCGAGCACGGCGGTGAGCACCACGGACAGCTGCCTGCGGCTGGGATTTCGTCTACGCATGGGACCTCCTTGGGGAACGGACGGCACCGTCAGGCGGCTCTGTTATCGCTAACATTCGAGCGCCGCCGTGACTGTGCGCGCCAAGAGTCATCAATCGGCCGGCGAGTGCTGGCGTTGCGTACCCGCTTCTGGAGCACCGGGGGCTGGGAGCACCGGGGGCTGGAGCATGGGGGCTCGCGGAGGCGCGAGCCCCTCGTCGGCGGCTCAGCTCACCTGAAGGTCCAGTGCTGGTTGGCGCCGCCGGTGGCGTCCCAGATCCGGACGGGAGCGCCGTTGGCGTCCTGGCCGGCGGGGGTCTCCAGCGCCCGGCCGCTGGCGACGTTGGTCAGCGTGTAGGAGCCGTCGCTGTTCTGGCCGGCCCGCCAGTGCTGGTTGGCGCCGCCGTTGGAGTCCCAGACCTCCATGCGCGTCCCGTTGGCCACCTGGTCGCCCGGCTCGTCCAGGACCCGGCCGCTGGCGACGTTGGTCAGCGTGTAGGAGCCGTCGCTGTTGCGGTCGGCTCGCCACTGCTGGTTGGCGGCGCCGCTCGGATCCCACACCTGCAGCGGGGTGCCGTTGCCGTTCTGCCCGGCGGGCTCGTCGAGCACTCGCCCGGCGGCCCCGCCGGAGAGCGTGTAGACGGTGCCGGAGGCGATGCCCCCGCCCGGCGCGCCGCCGCTGCCGCCGCCCAGGGCGGTGAGTACCGCGCCGTAGGCGGGCTTCCTGTTGCCGCCGCTGTCGAACAGCAGCGGGCTCTCGCTGCTGCGCCAGGAGTCGCTGTCTCGGATGCCCCACGCCGTGATGCCCGTGCAGCGGGCGACGTTGAGGCAGGCCTTGACGGTGTTGGCGTACGCGGTGGCGGAGGCCTGGGCGATGTCGAGCTCGGTGATCTGGACGTCGACGCCGAGTGCGGCGAAGTTGGCCAGGGTGGTCTGGAAGCTGCTCGGCGGGCCGCCGGCGCCGAAGTGGCTCTGGAACCCGACGCAGTCGATGGGCACGCCGCGGGACTTGAAGTCCTTGACCATGCTGAACACGCCCTGGGTCTTGGCGTCGGACCAGTTCTCGATGCTGTAGTCGTTGTAGCAGAGCTTGGCCGCGGGGTCGGCGCTGCGGGCGGTGCGGAACGCCTCCTCGATGAAGCCGTTGCCCAGCACGTCCTGGAACACCGAGCTGCGGTGCTGGCCGCTGCCGCCGTCGGCGAACGCCTCGTTGACCACGTCCCACGCGTAGATCTTGCCCTTGTAGTGGGTCATCTCGGTGGTGATGTGGTTGTTCATCACGCTGCGCAGCGTGTTCGCGTCGCCGATGGAGCTGACCCAGGAGGGCAGTTGGGAGTGCCAGACGGTGGTGTGGCCGCGCATGCGCTGGCCGTGTGCGATGGCATGGTTGACGATCGAGTCGCCGGGGCCGAAGTTGAAATTGCCGCGGGACGGTTCGACGGTGTCCCACTTCATCTCGTTCTCCGGGGTGATCATGGTGAACTCCCGGTCGAGAATGGTGGCGTACGTCGAGTCGCCGAGCCTGCCCGAGGCCACTGCGGTGCCGAAGTAGCGCCCGCTGCCCGCCGCCGCCGCACCCAGCGTGGTCGCCCCGGCGGCATGAGCCGCGGGGTTCGCGGTGACGACGGCGACCGAGCTGACGACCAGGCAGGCGGCCGCTGTCAGGATCGTGCGGAGACGGGACTGCTCGATGAGCTTTGGCATGACGGATCGTTCTCCTTGGGTGGGGGAGCCTGCGCACCGGTGGGGCCCGGCCGATGAGGAATCGGCCCGGCTGCGAGCCCCGTCCGTTAGCGCTAACAATTTGCCACGAGCATCGCCTGCCTGACATGTGCAGGTGCCATCTTCAACAGGCAGTGCGCGGTGTCAAGACCTTGCGCGTCGACGGACCGTCAGCCGGTGCTGCAGGAGACCGTCGGCCAGCTGGTGCTGCCGTTCTTCATGACGGTCAGACCCCAGTTGTTGCCCGCGCCGTTGGGGGTGGCGACGAGGGTCTGGGCGTCGGAGTAGGACGCGTTGGTGTTCCAGGTCGAGCTGACCCTCTCCGGAGAGGGGACCTGCACGGTCACCTTCCAGGCGTCGGAGCCGGTGACCGCGACGTTCAGGTTGTAGCGGTCGCTCCACGACGCCCCGGCGGAGAGCGTCGCGGTACAGCCGCCGCCGGTGCCCCCGCCGGTGCCCCCGCCCGTGGAGGAGCCCAGCGTGATGTTGGAGCTGCCGCTGCTGTGGTAGCCCTCGGTGGCCAGGACCTCGTAGTTCATGGCGCCGAGGGGCATCCCGTTCCTGGCCCACGCGTCGAAGTGGTTCCCGACGGTGATGGTTCCGCCGGTCCGCTTGGCCTGGCGGACGCTCCAGTACTGGTTGAACGTCTTGATGCCCTCGATGGACGGGGCGTTGACACGCGTCGTCTCGTAGATGTCGTACGTGCTGCCGTCACTGGTGACCGTGCCCTTGTACGCACCGGTGGGCTTGTATGAGCCGTAGTTCTCCACGACGTAGTACTCGACGAGCGGCTTGGTGCTCCAGCCGTAGAGCGACAGGTAGGCGTTGCCGTTGGTGCTCCACGTGCCCGAGTACGTCACCGGGTTGCGTGAGCCGGTGCTCCAGCCCTTGCCGGCGACGAAGTTGCCGGCGTTGGTCCACGAGGTGCTGTAGTTGCCGCCGCCGTTCAGGGACATCGAGGCCGCACCGGTGCCCTCGGTCCAGAACGAGTAGAAGTGCCCGCCGTCGGTGCCGGTCTGGTTCGTGGTGATGGTCGAGGCCTCGGCGGTGCCGGGCAGGACCAGGACCGCTACGAGGGCCAGCGCGAGAACACGCGCACGCCTGACGAGCCGCCAGAGTCGGCTGCTCTCACGGTTCTTGGGGTGGGGAGAATTCACGAGGTGATCCATCCTGCCGATGGGTGGGGTGGGGGTGGAGCCAGCCCTGCACCACCGATGACCGCAAAGGGATGGGGCGGCCGGACGGCGCCGCACAGCGGCACACGGAACCGCCGGCTCATCAACATCCCTGCAACCGACACCGGTTGGCGAACACGGCCCGGATCCAAGGCCGTTCGGACTTGTCGACGGCGACAGTGTTGGCCTGAGCCCGACAAGCTGTCAACGCTTTCGACAGAAACACCGAAACTATCGCCACTTCTGCACATGCCATGACGCTCCCCGGTCGGCGCAATCCCGAGAGTCAGACCGCTACTTCGCTCGATTTCCCCACTGCCACCTCACGCCCCAAGCCCGAAACCTACGGTGGAGCGCGCTCCCCGAGTGCTCGAAAGTTTCGAAAAGCCAGGCGTCGGAGACGTCTTCGACGGCCAAGTCACTGCAGCACGCGGCAGACCTACTTCCTCCTCTCGAACGGCCTGAAGCCGGCTTGCACGTCCGAGGGTCCGTCCGCCCGCCAAAACGGAGGCCGCCACCCCGCAAAGGGGGTGGCGGCCTCCGATGGTGACGCGACTCATTCGCCGAACAACCGTAGGGCGGCGACGATTGTTGGAATCGCCGAGCCGCCATTGTGCGTTCCCGCAGGCCGGCGGGCGGGCCCTCTACAGGTCGTAGTACAGCTCGAACTCGTGCGGGTGGGGGCGGAGGGCGATCGGGGCGATCTCGTTGGTGCGCTTGAAGTCGATCCAGGTCTCGATCAGGTCCGGGGTGAAGACGTTGCCCGCGAGGAGGTACTCGTGGTCGGCTTCCAGGGCCTCCAGGACGGCCGGGAGGGAGGAGGGGACCTGCGGGACGTTGGCGTGCTCCTCGGGGGCGAGCTCGTAGAGGTCCTTGTCGACCGGCTCCAGCGGCTCGATCTTGTTGCGGATGCCGTCGAGGCCGGCCATCAGCATGGCGGAGAAGGCCAGGTACGGGTTGGAGGACGGGTCGGGTGCACGGAACTCGATGCGCTTGGCCTTGGCGTTGGAGCCGGTGATCGGGATGCGGATCGCGGCCGAGCGGTTGCGCTGCGAGTAGACGAGGTTGACCGGCGCCTCGAAGCCCGGGACCAGGCGGTGGTAGGAGTTCACCGACGGGTTGGTGAACGCCAGCAGGGAGGGGGCGTGCCGCAGCAGGCCGCCGATGTAGTAGCGGGCGGTGTCGGAGAGCCCGGCGTAGCCCTGCTCGTCGTAGAAGAGCGGCGATCCCTCGGTCCACAGCGACTGGTGGACGTGCATGCCCGAACCGTTGTCGCCGAAGATCGGCTTCGGCATGAAGGTGGCGGTCTTGCCGTTCCGCCAGGCGACGTTCTTGATGATGTACTTGAACAGCATCAGGTCGTCGGCGGCGTGCAGCAGGGTGTTGAACTTGTAGTTGATCTCCGCCTGGCCGGCCGTGCCGACCTCGTGGTGCTGGCGTTCGACCTCCAGCCCGGCCGCGGCGAGTTCCAGCGACATCTCGGCGCGCAGGTCGGCGAAGTGGTCGACGGGCGGAACGGGGAAGTACCCGCCCTTGTACTTGACCTTGTAGCCGCGCGCGTCGCCCTCGGCGGCGCCGCTGTTCCAGGCGCCGGCCTCCGAGTCGATGTGGTAGAAGGACGCGTTGGCGCTGGTGTCGAAGCGGACCGAGTCGAAGACGTAGAACTCGGCCTCGGGCCCGAAGTACGCGGTGTCGGCGATGCCGGAGGAGGCGAGGTAGGCCTCGGCCTTCTTGGCGACGTTGCGCGGGTCGCGGCTGTACGCCTCGCCGGTGACCGGGTCCTGGATGAAGAAGTTGATGTTGAGGTGCTTCTCGGCCCGGAAGGGGTCGAGGCGTGCGGTGGCGAGGTCCGGGACGAGGGCCATGTCGGACTCGTGGATGGCCTGGAAGCCGCGGATCGACGAGCCGTCGAACATCAGGATCTCGGCCGGATCGAAGGTCGCCGCAGGTACGGAGAAGTGCTGCATGACGCCCGGCAGGTCGCAGAACCGGACATCGACGAACTTCACGTCGTTGTCGTGAATGAACTGCTTCACTTCGGCGGCGTTGTTGAACATCCATCCTCCTCGGTGCGAATGGGGCTCACCCTAGGAATGGGTCGTTTCCAGCCGGTGACCCGCTCGTTTCCTCGATGTTAACCGCGCCCCCCGTCCGGGCGGCAAAGATGCACGGGACGGGGCAAATCACCTCGCCGACCTGGGCGGCCGTCCGCAAGTGGTCTGGACCACTGGGGAAGTCGTCGGGTAAGGCCCGCCGCCGCGAATCACCCGGTCGGGGACCGCGCCCCGCCCGGAGGGGAGCCGGTGACCGCGCAGGCCGTCAGCCCGGTTAGTGTGGATTCGTGGACACCAGAGAAGCGTTGGGATCGTGGATCGACGGCCCCAGGGCGGCCGCCGAGAAGATGGGCGCCGACTTCGGCTACCGCGGCGAACGCCTCGGCCTGCCCAAGGAGGGCCCCGGCTCGATCGCCGGCCCCGGTCGCCGGATCGGCGCCCTGTTCGTGGACGGCTGGCTGGTCGCGCTGATCTCCTACGGTCTGCTCGCCCGCGGCGACCAGGCCGAGGCCAACCTGTGGACCAGCCCGCTGTTCTTCCTCGTCGCGGCCCTGCTGCTCGCCACGACCGGTACGACGGTCGGCAAGCGGCTGTTCGGCCTCCGGGTGGTCCGCCTGGACGGGGGCCGCGCGACCATCCCGCAGGTCCTGCTGCGCACCCTGCTGCTCTGCCTGGTGGTGCCCCCGCTGGTCTGGGACCGCGACACCCGTGGTCTGCACGACAAGGCGGTCGGCACCGTCGAGGTGCGGATCTAGCCCTCCCCGCTCAACTCCCCACCCGACGCCACTCAACTCCCCACCCGACGTCGGAACGGCCCCGCCGCGGAGCTTCCGCAGCGGGGCCGTTCTCGTGTCGTCAGGGGAGGGAGGGTCAGCGGACCTGGCCGCCCCTGGGCATCCGGGCGCCCTTCGGCATCGGGCCCTTGGGGATCGGCGCCTTGGAGAGCAGGTCGCCCAGCGCGCGCAGGCGGTCGTTGGTCTCGGTGACCTGGGCGGCGGTGATGGCGCGGGGCAGGCGCATGAGGTGGATCTGCAGCTTCTTCAGCGGGACCTCGCCCTCGCCGTCGCCCACCACGATGTCGTGCACCGGCACGTCGCCGACCACCCGGGCCATCTTCTTCTTCTCGGAGGCCAGCAGCTGGCGCACCCGGTTCGGGTTGCCCTCGCCGATCAGTGCGATGCCGGCCCGGCCCACCGCGCGGTAGACCGCGTCCTGGTTACGGGTGACCGCCACCGGCGTGGTGTTGGAGCTCCACCCGCGCCGGATGTTGTTCAGCACCGCGGCCACCGCTCCGGGCTGTCCCTCCATCTGTCCGAACGCGGCGCGCTCGGCCCGGCGCCCGAAGACGATCGCCATGGCCAGGACGGCCACGATGAAGCCCAGGATGCCCAGGTAGACGGGATGCTCGATCGCGAAGCCGATGGCGAGGAACACGCCGAAGGTCAGCAGGCCGACGCCGGCGATGATCAGGCCGATCTTGGTGTCGACCTTCTTGGTCATGGTGTACGCCAGACGGATCTGCTTCAGTCGCCCGGGGTTCTCGGATGTTTCCCTCGCCATAACGCTCATGGTACGTGGCACGGGTACGGGATATCCAAGCCCGGGTACCCGTTCGCCCGAACTGTGACTCGTCTGCCCGTACGCCGTCGCGCAGAGCGACCGTTCTCACCGGTGGACGGACTTGACCGCCGGCCCCGTGGCCAGTGCGTCGTGCCGGCGGTCCGCCGCGTGCCGGCGGTCCTCGCACACCGCCGTCCAGGCGTTGCGGCGCGCGTGCCGCTGGCCGGGCGCCAGCAGGACGCTCTCGGCGAACCGCAGCGCCACCCCTACCGACCGGATCCGCATCTGCATGCCGAACAGCTCCCCTCGGGGCTGGGAAGAACATGGCTGGAACAACATGGCTGAGTAGAACGTGGTCGAGCAGAACGTGGCGAGTGGAACGCAGCCGACGAGGAACGGGGCCGACCGGAACGTCCGTGGCCGAGAAGAATCGAACGCTCGCCGAGCGTCCATCGTCACCACCCCGTGTTACCAGCCCATGACCAGGCAGTCAAAGCGTGGTGAAACCTGGAAGGGCGGAGCCGCAGCTCCGCCCTTCCAATGGCTCAACGGTGGCTCGAACCCATCGGCCTCGAACCCATCGGGCTCGAATCCATCGGGCTCGAATCCGATGGGTCGAATCCGCTGGTCGGCCCCGGGGCCGGGGACCGTCAGACCGCGGCCTGCTCGCGCCGCTCCAGCGCCTGCCGGTACAGCCGGCCGGCCCGGTACGAGGAGCGCACCAGCGGGCCCGACATGACGCCGGCGAAGCCCAGCTCCTCGGCCTCCTGCTGGAGTTCGACGAACTCGTGCGGCTTCACCCAGCGCTCGACCGGGTGGTGGCGCAGCGAGGGGCGCAGGTACTGGGTGATGGTGATGAGCTCGCAGCCGGCGCCGACCAGGTCGGCGAGCGCCTGGCTGACCTCCTCGCGGGTCTCGCCCATGCCGAGGATCAGGTTGGACTTGGTCACCAGGCCGGCCGCGCGGGCCTGGGTGATGACGTCCAGCGAGCGCTCGTAGCGGAAGGCCGGGCGGATCCGCTTGAAGATCCGGGGCACCGTCTCGACGTTGTGCGCGAGCACCTCGGGGCGGGAGGAGAAGACCTCGGCCAGCTGCTCGGGCACCGCGTTGAAGTCGGGGATGAGCAGTTCGACGCCGGTTCGGCCGGCCGCGCGGTCGGCGGTCATCGCGTGCACCTGGCGGACGGTCTCGGCGTACAGCCAGGCGCCGCCGTCCTCCAGGTCGTCGCGGGCGACGCCGGTGATGGTGGCGTAGTTGAGGTCCATCGTGACGATGGACTCGGCGACCCGGCGCGGCTCGTCGCGGTCGAACTCGGCGGGCTTTCCGGTGTCGATCTGGCAGAAGTCGCAGCGGCGGGTGCACTGGTCACCGCCGATGAGGAAGGTCGCCTCGCGGTCCTCCCAGCACTCGAAGATGTTGGGGCAGCCGGCCTCCTGGCAGACGGTGTGCAGCCCCTCCTTCTTCACCAGCGAGTGGAGGGCGTTGTACTCCGGGCCCATCTTCGCGCGGGTCTTGATCCACTCGGGCTTCCGCTCGATGGGGGTCTCGCTGTTGCGGACCTCCAGGCGGAGCAGCTTCCTGCCGTCGGGCGCGACAGCGGACACGTGCGACTCCTAGAACTAGACGGGGTACCCCCAGGGTACGCCTGTGGTTGTACGGCCTTCGCGGGGCCTGCCGCCCTGCAATCGCAGGGCAACACGGCTACTGGTCGGTAGATTCCCAGCGTTCCGGGGCTTCCTGCTCCGGCGGGCGCCCGCTGGAACGCAGCGCCTGGTCAGCGGTCGGTGGTCTGCCCGGGTCAGCGGGAGAGCGCCGGCTCGGGTCAGCGGGGGAGCGCCGGCCCGGGTCAGCGGGAGAGCGCCGGTTCGGGCAGCTCGGCGAGGACCTCCGCAAGGTGCCGCTCGACGGCCGGCGCCGCCTCGGCGACGGAGAGCTCGCGCTTCAGCTCGCCGGTGAGCGAGGCCACGCCCGCGTCCCGGATGCCGCACGGCACGATCTTGTCGAACCAGGTCATGTCGGGGTCGCAGTTGAGCGCGAAGCCGTGCATGGTGACCCCGCGGGCGACCCGCACGCCGATCGCGGCGAGCTTGCGGTCGTCGCCGCGCTGCCCGGCGTTGGAGGGTGCGTAATCGGGCCCGGCCAGTCGCGGGTCGATGCCGAGGGGCAGGCCCATCCGCAGGGTCAGCCTGCCGATGTCCACCACCTGGGCCGGGTCGACCACGGCGTCCGGGATGGACTCGCCGAGCACCCAGACCCCGCTGCGTCCCTCGACCCGGGCGGTCCCGATGCCGAATCCGGCGGCGGTGCGGATCAGCGCCTCCTCCAGCCGGCGGACGTAGGCGATGACATCGATCGGGTCGGGCAGTTTCACGATCGGGTAGCCGACCAGCTGGCCGGGGCCGTGCCAGGTGATCTCGCCGCCCCGGTTGACCTCGACCACCGGGGTGCCGTCCAGCGGCAGGTCGGCGGGGTTGGTGCGCTTGCCCATGGTGTACACGGACTGGTGCTCCAGCAGCAGGACGGTGTCGGGGATCTCGTCCGCGACGCGCAGCGCGTGCAGCCGCTGCTGTTCCTCCCAGGCCTCCTGGTACGGGACCTGGCGCTCGCCTATGCCCATGTGGACGAACCGCACGTTCTCGCTCACCGTTTCGCGCTCCTTGCCGGGCGTTCGAGACCAACCTCGCCACTGTACGCCCCGGCCGAATCGGAGTGTCAGCCGCCCGCGAGCAGCTGCAGCCGCAGCGCGAGCTGGAGTTCCAGTGACCGTTCGGGGTGGTTCCAGTCGGGCCCGAGCAGGGCCTGCACCCGGTCCAGCCGTTGGACGACCGTGTTCACGTGGACGTGCAGTTCGTCCTTGGCCCGGGTGAGGCTGCCGCCGCAGTCGAAGTAGGTGCGCAGGGTGCGGACCAGCTCGGTGCCGCGCCGGGCGTCGTACGCCAGCAGCGGGCCGAGCGCCGCGCCGACGAAGCCGTCCACGTCGTGGCCGTCGCCGAGCAGCACGCCGAGGAAGCCGAGCGTGCGGGCCGAGGCACCCTCTCCGGCGCGGCCGAGCACCCGCAGGGCGCGGACGCAGCGCAGGCCCTCGGCGTACGAGGCGGCCAGCGCGGGCGGACCGGCGGCGGGGCGGCCGGCACCGACGGTGACGGGGAAGCCGGCCAACCGGGCCAGCCGTTCGGCGGCCTGCCGGGCGGTCTCCTCGGGATCCTGGGCGTCCGGTACGAGGAGCACCACCGCCTCGCCGTGCTCGGCGCTGACGCCCCGGGAGCCGAACAGGTGCCGCCGGGCCGCGCCCGCCAGCCGTCCCCGGTCGGTGCCGCTGCCAGTGCCAGTACTGGTGCCGCTGCCGGAGGCGACCTCGTCGGCCCGGTCGGCCGGCTCCGCGACCAGCACCAGGTGGGGCCGGGCGAGGTCGACGCCGAGCCGCCGGCCGCGCGCGGTGAGCCCGGCGGGATCGCGCTCGGGGGCGGTCAGCAGGTCGGTGAGCAGTTCGCCGCGGATCCTGTTCTCGGTCTCGGCCACCGAGCGGCGCAGCAGCAGGAGCAGCGCGGTGACCACGCTGGCGCGCTCGAACAGCCGGCGGTCGGCGTCGTCGAGGCCGGGCCGCCCGCGCAGCACCATGGTGCCGAGCGCGTCGTGCCCGGCCAGCACCGCACAGACCCACAGCTCGCCGTGCCGTACGGACCGGCCCTCGGCGCGGGAGGCGGCGACGGCTGCGGCCAGCTCGGCGGCGGGTGCGGACCGTCCGGCGAGCGGTTCGCCCTCGGCGTCCAGGACCGCTATCTCGCCGCCCAGCAGCGCGGCCACGGCGGCGGCGACGTCCGGCACCTCGGCGCCGCGCAGGACCAGGTCGGTGAGCCGGTCGTGCGCCTGCTCGGCGCGTTGGACGGCGGCCGAGTGGGCCCGGACCAGTTCGTTGGCCGCGTTCAGTTCGGCGAGCGCGGCCCGGGTGTCGGCCAGCGACTTGGCGGTGTCGAGGGCGATCGCGGCGTGTGCGGCCAGTGTGCAGAGGAGCGCGACCTCGTCGGGGGAGAAGGCGCGCGGCGAGCGGTCGGCGGCGAACAGCACCCCGATGACCTGTCCGCCGAGCAGCAGCGGCACCCCGATGATCGCCACCAGGCCTTCGTCCAGCACGCCCGCGTCGATCGTGCCGGTGTGGTGGAACCGTCCGTCGGCGCGGTAGTCGGGGGTGGCGTACGGGCGGGCGGTCTGCGCGACCAGGCCGCCCAGGCCGTCGCCGAGGCCGAGGCGCAGGGTCTGGAACAGCACGGAGACCGAGCCGTCGGTGACCCGCATGTAGGTGTCACCGGCGGCCTCGTCGGGCAGGGTCAGGTACGCGGTGTCGGTGCCGAGCAGCATCCGGGCCCGGCGGACGATCGCCTGGAGCACGGTGTCCAGGTCCCGGGAGGCGGCGAGGTCGCCGGCGGTGTCGAAGAGAGCGGTCAACTCGGCTTCTCGGCGCCGGTGTTGGCGCAGGGTGCGGTGCACCCGCAGGGCCTGCCAGGTGGCGTCGTCGAGCTCGGCGAGGACGGCGGCCGGCGCGCCGCGGTGGCGGGCGTCGGCCAGCACGTCGGCGAAGTCCTCGGTGGCGGCGCCCGAGGCGAGCAGGTCGAGCAGCCGCCGCAGCGCGGGCGCGGCGCTCTCGTCGGGGTGGTTCATGGTGCGTGCCGCCAATCGGCGTCGGTCCGACGGGTGCGGGAGGTGGCGATGCTACCGGCTCAACTCTCCGGTCACGGCGGGCTTTCCGACCGTGGCGCCGTCCGCCGGCCGCTCCTCGACCAGGGTGAGGTCCCGCCCCCTGGTCTCCCGCCCGCACAGCACCGCCAGCACGGTGATCGCGGCGGCGGCGGCCACGTACACCGAGATGGGGGTGGCGCTGCCGTAGTCCTTGAGCAGCGCGGTGGCGATCAGCGGGGCGGGCGCCCCGGCCGCCACCGAGGCGAACTGGGCGCCGATGGAGGCGCCCGAGTACCGCAGCCGGGTCGCGAACAGCTCGGAGAAGAAGGCCGCCTGCGGTGCGTACATCGCACTGTGGAACACCAATCCGACCGTCACCGCGAGGACCAGCGCCCCGAACGACCTGGTGTCCACCATCCCGAAGAACACGAACGCCCAGACCCCGACGCCCACCGCGCCCACCAGGTACACCGGCTTGCGCCCGACCCGGTCCGACAGCGCCCCGAACAGCGGGATCAGCGCGAACTGGACCGCCGAGGCGATCAGTACGGCGTTCAGTGCGCTCTGCTTGTCGAAGTGCGCGTGGGTGACGGCGTACGCGAGCACGAACGTCGTCATCACGTAGTACGAGATGTTCTCCGCCATCCGCGCGCCCATGGCCACCAGCACCTCCCGCCAGTGGTGCCTGAACACCCCCACCAGCGGCGCCTGTTCGGCTTTCGGCTGGTTCGCCAGTGCCTGCCGGAACAGCGGCGACTCGTCCACCGCCAGCCGGATCCACATGCCGACCCCCACCAGCAGCGCCGACAGCAGGAACGGCACCCGCCACCCCCACGCCAGGAACGCGCTGTCCGACTGCACCGCCGTCATCAGCGACAGCACCCCCGCCGCCAGCAGGTTCCCGGCCGGCGCGCCGCCCTGCGGCCAGGACGCCCAGAAGCCCCGCCGCCGCTGGTCCCCGTGCTCCGACACCAGCAGCACCGCGCCGCCCCACTCCCCGCCGAGCGCGAAGCCCTGGACCAGCCGCAACGCCGTCAACAGCACCGGTGCCGCCGCCCCGACCGAGTCGTACGTCGGCAGCAGCCCGATCGCCGTGGTCGACCCACCCATCAACAGCAGGCTCACCACCAGCAGCTTCTTCCGCCCCACCCGGTCCCCGAAGTGCCCGAACACCAGCGCCCCGAGCGGCCGCGCCGCGAACCCGATCGCGTAGGTCAGGAACGACAGCAGCGTCCCTGTCAGCGGATCACTGTTCGGGAAGAACACCTTCCCGAACACCAGCGCCGCCGCTGTTCCGTACAGGAAGTAGTCGTACCACTCGATGGTCGTGCCGATCAGGCTGGCAGCCACCACTCTCGGGAGTGAACTGCGCGTAGTCGCACTGCTTGCAGGGGCGTTCATGTGCCACCACTTCCAGGGCCGGGGGGAGACGATGTCGCCACAAGGTAGGAATCCGCTGGGCGGAGGCCTATGTGGGTGGAACACATACTGTTCGGTACGGACATGGCGGCCGGAGCCGCGATGTCGGCGGTCAGTGCGCCGTCCAGCCGCCGTCGATGGGGAAGCTGGCGCCGGTGATGCAGGAGGCGGCGGGGGAGCAGAGCCAGAGGGCGAGTTGGGCGACCTCGTCGGGTTCGACGAGGCGCTTCACGGCGGTGCGGTCGAGCATGATCCGATCCACCACCTCGTCCTCGGGGATGCCGTGGGCGAGTGCCTGGGCGGCGATCTGCTTCTCCACCAGGGGCGTCCGGACGTAGCCGGGGTTGATGCAGTTGCTGGTGACGCCGTGCGGCGCGCCCTCCAGGGCGACGGTCTTGCTCAGGCCCTCCAGGGCGTGCTTCGCGGTGACGTACGCGCACTTGAAGGCGCTGGCGCGCAGGCCGTGGACGGAGGAAAGGTTGACGACCCGTCCCCACTCCCGCTCGTACATGTGCGGCAGGGTCCGGCGCAGGATGCGGAACGGGGCCTCCACCATCACGCGTTGGATGAGCGTGAAGCGGTCGGGCGGGAACTCGTGCACCGGCGCGATGTGCTGGAGCCCGGCGTTGTTGACCACGATGTCGGCGTCGTCCGGCAGGGCGTCCACGGCTTCGGGGTCGGAGAGGTCGGTGACGATCGCGTGCCCGCCGATCCGCTCCGCGAGCTCCTCGGCCGGACCGGCCGCGAGGTCGACGACGTAGACCCGGGCGCCGGCCCCGGCGAAGGCCTCGGCACAGGCCCGGCCGATGCCCGAGGCGGCTCCGGTGACCAGGGCCGTGCGGCCGTCGAGCGGGCGGGCTGTCGTGATGTCCATGGACCGGAACGGTAGGAATCCGGCGCCCCGGCTCCCATGTGGTGGGCCGCCACAACGACCTCGGAGGTTGTGGCGGCAACCACTACGAGGCTCGATCGGCGGTTCGACCGCGGAAGGCCAAACCGCCGGTGACCCGGCTTCCCCACAATGGGCGCGGTTGCTTCACCCGTTCGGAGGATTGCTCGGTCAGATCCACCCATAGCGCCCGAATGCTCGCTACATTCACGCCGATTCCCGACAGGGGGCGCCGCCCCAGGCAGCCGAAGTGCTGGTAGAGCCCGGTGCGACGTCCGAGAGGTGTTGACAGACATGCCCCAACGGCCTGCAACCGACAGCCCGGCGTACGGACCGCTCGACCCGCTCGGCCAGCACCGAGGTCCGGTCGGCCGGACCCTTCCGGACGCCCCCGACGCCCTGGCCCCCGACGCCCTGACCGGCGACACACTGACCGCCGACCCGCTGACCGCCGGCGCGACGGCCGACGACCTGCGGCTGCCCGCGCAGGCCGCACCCGACCGGCACGGGGCCCCCGTCGCGCCCGCGCCCGCCCCCGCCCCCGCCCCCGCGCCCGCGCCCGCGCGGAGCACCGGCCACTCGGGCCCGGCCCCGCAGAACGGCCAGCTCGCCGCGCTGATCGAGGAGGCCGGCTTCTCGCACGCCGGCCTGGCCCGCCGGGTCGACCAGCTCGGCCTGGAACACGGCCTCGACCTGCGCTACGACAAGACCTCGGTCACCCGCTGGCTGCGCGGCCAGCAGCCCCGCGGCGCCACCCCGGCCCTGATCGCCGAGGTCTTCACCCGCCGCCTCGGCCGCCGCCTCACCGCCCAGGACCTCGGCCTGGACGCCTGCGCCCCGGTCTATGCCGGCCTGGAGTTCGCCGAGACCCCGCAGGAGGCGGTGGACATCGTGGCGAGCATGTGGCGCAAGGACAACGGCCCGCAGTCCGAGCTGCGCCGGATCGCCTTCACCCCGGCCGGCCTGGTCGTCCCCAGCCGGGACTGGCTGATCGGCCGCACCGACGAGCGGGTCGCCCGGGACGGTTCCACCCTGGCCCGCCCGGACGCCGCCACCGGCCCGCCGTCCGCCTCCTCGACCTCCACGGCCATCACCGGCGCGCCCGCACAGAGCGCGCCCGGCGCGTCCCCCGCGGGCCCGGCGCGCGGCCAGGCCGTCGGCGCCCCCGGCCTGCCCGGCACCCCCGGCGGGCCGACCGCGCGCAGCACGGCCGGGACGACCGGCACCGCCCCCACCATCGGCCGGGTGCCCACCCAGAGCCGCCGCCCGCCGGTCGCCGTCGAACCGCCGTACACCGACCCGGCCCGCGAGTCCCGCCCCGCCCTGCGAGTCGGCCGCGGCGACATCGCCGCCATCCGCGCCGTCGGCGACCTCTTCCGCGCGCTCGACCACGCCTACGGCGGCGGCCACGCCCGCCAGGCACTGGTCCGCTACCTGGAGAGCGAGGCCGAGCCGATGCTGCGCGGCCGCTACGGCGAGCAGATCGGCCGGGCGCTGTTCGGCGCGGTCGCCGACCTGACCCGACTGGCCGGCTGGACGTCCTTCGACATCGCCGCACACGGCCTCGCCCAGCGCTACTTCGTCCAGGCGCTGCGCCTGTCCCAGGCCGCGGGGGACCGCGCGCTCGGCGGCTACGTGCTGGTGACGATGAGCCAGCAGGCCGTCCACCTCGGCCACGGCCGCGAGGCGGTCCAGCTCGCCCGGGTCGCCCAGCAGGGCGTGGGCACCGCCGTGCCGCCGGTCGTCCAGTCGCTGATGCACGCCGCCGAGGCCCGCGGCCACGGCCTGCTGGGCGACGTCCGCTCCTGCACCACCGCCCTGGTACGCGCCGAACGGGCCCTGGCCGCGGCCCGCACCGGCGACGAACTGCCCGCCTGGGCGCGGTACTTCGACGAGGCGCAGCTCTCCGACGAGTTCGCTCACTGCTACCGGGACCTCCAGCAGTGGCGCACCTCCGCGCAGCACGCCGAGAAGTCGCTGCGGCTGCGCTCGCCCGCCTACGCGCGCAGCCGGATCTTCTGCCGGCTGGTGCTGGCCACCGCCCGACTCGGCATGGGGGACCTCGACGAGGCCTGCACCATGGCCACCGACGCGCTGCGGGCGGCGGGCGAGATGCGTTCGGCCCGCTCCCTGGAGTACGTCCGGGACTTCCACCGCCGCCTCACCCCGTACCGCGGCAGCCCGGTGGCCCGCGCCTTCGAGGAGACGGCACGCCAGGCGGGGGTGATCTGATCGATCGCGGCAGCGACGGCACGGCGTACGGGGGCGGCCCGGCCGGCCCGGCGCACGGGAGTTCTCGGCCTACCAGCTCTCGGCCCGGACTCTCGGCTTGTCCCCCTCTCCGCCCTCGCCTCCCTCGTCCGCCACCGGCCGCCGTACGGCGCCGCGCACCCGCTGCGCCGCCAGCGGGAACACCAGCACCGACAGCATTCCGGCGCCGACCAGCGCCGCCGCCGTCGAGGACGGCAGGTGCCCCGCGTCCACCTCGATGGTGGTGATCACCACGATCAGCGGCAGCGCCGTCGCCGCGTACAGGCCGAGTGCCGCGCGGTCGCGCCGGCCGAGCCCGGCCGGGGCCAGCAGTCCGGCCGGCACGCCTCGCACGACGAGGAACAGCAGCAGGAACACGGGTACGAGCAGCAGCGTGCCCGGCTCGTCCAGCAGCGCGTCCAGGTCGAAGTTCATCCCGCTGACCACGAAGAAGATCGGCACCAGGAACCCGAAGCCGATGCACTCCAGCTTGGCCTCGATCACCTCCTCCTCCGCCCGCCGGATGTCGGAGAGCAGCAGCCGGGAGACGATCCCGGCGGTGAAGGCGCCGAGCAGCATGTCGAGGTCGAGCCAGAGCGCGGCGGCGACCATGACGGCCAGCACCAGGATCACCGCCCGGATGGCGAACTGCCCCGAGGTGCGCAGGGTGCGCTCGATGAGGCGGGTGGCCCAGGCCGGACGGGGCCGGCGCGCGGCCACCACGGCGACGGCGGTGATCACCGCGAAGGCGCCGAGGATGACCGCCGTCCGGGCGGGGGAGTTGCCGCTGAGCAGCACGGCGACCGCGATGATCGGCCCGAACTCGCCGACCGCCCCGGTGGCCATCACCGACCAGCCGAAGGGCGTGGGCAGTTCGCCGGAGTCGCGGAGGATCGGCAGGATCGTGCCGAGCGCGGTGGTGGTGAGCACGAGGCCGGCGAAGGCGCCGTCCAGCGGGTCCGGGTTGACGAGCGCGCCCACGCCGAGGGCCGCGACCAGCGAGAGCAGCCACGCGGTCCCCGCCCGTTTCAGCGGGCCGCCGCGCAGCTTGCCGAAGTCGATCTCGTACCCGGCCAGGAACATCAGCATGGCCAGCCCGAACTGGGAGAGCGCGTCCACCAGGTCGTCGACGCGCGCCCAGCCCAGGACGTCCGGGCCGATCAGCACACCGAGCGCGATCTCGACCACGACGGTCGGTACCGCGATCCACCGCAGCAGCCGGTCGGCGAGCAGCGGCGCTGCCACGGCCGCGGCGGGGATCAGGACCAGGGCCACCGGCTGGGCATCGGCGCTCACCGCGCAACCGGCCGAATGGTCGAAACCGCCCGATGAACGGCCAGGACGCTCAGGACCGTCAGGACCGTCAGGACAGGCAGAACGGTCAAAGCACGCAAAGCAGTCAGAGCAGTCACTGCGGCATCCTGGCACGCCGCCGGTCCGTCACCCCGGCAGCCCGGTGGCGTGTCAGGACCGCCGCCGCGCCGGGCCGGCCTCAGGCCGCCGCCTCCGCCTCCCGCGCGTCGGCCGGGACGCCGAGGTCGCGCAGCACCGCCCGTGCCGCCCGCCGCCCGGAGACCAGCGCGCCCTGCACCGTACTGGTGTCGCGGTGGTCGCCGGCGACGTACAGTCCGGCCAGTAGCCGCACCGGGCGCCGGGGGTTGTGCGGCGGCGGCATCGCGGGCAGCGCGTCCGGGACGTGCCGCACGCTGAGGAACTGCCAGCCCGTCGTCGCGGTGCCGTACAGCTCCGCGAGCCGGGCCCGTACGGCCGGTTCCAGCCCGGCCGGGCCGCCCGCGTCGAAGGTGCGCCGCCCGAGCACGGTGGTGGCGATCAGTGCCTGGCCGGCCGGGGCGTAGGACGGGTGCAGTTCGCTGAGCACCAGTGAGTGCGAGACCAACGGCGGGTGCCCGTCTGGGCGTTCGCCGTCGAGCAGCAGGACGGCCTCGGCCAGTGGGGCCCGGTCGGCCGCGTGATAGAAGGTCGTGACGGGGTGGAAAGCCGGCAGCCGGAGCCCGGGCAACAGCTCGGCCGCCGAGCGGGCGTCGGTGGCGATGATGACGGCCTGGGCGCCGATCCGCCCGTGGGCGACGGTCTCCACGCCGTCCGCGGCGATCGAGGTGACCTGCACCCCGGTGCGGACGGTGCCGACGGGCAGGGCGGCGGCCAGCTGGGCCGGCACGGCCGCGATCCCGTCGGCGGGCAGGCAGAGCCTCCCCCGGGCGTACGAGCGGAGCACCAGGTCGGCGATCCGGCTGCTGGTGCCGAGCGCCGGATCGCTGAGCAGGGCGCTGAGCAGCGGGCGCAGGAAGCCGTCGACGGTGCGCGGGGCGAGCCCGTGGCCGGTCAGCGCGCGGGCGGCGGTGGTCTCCGGCCGGGCCTGCAGCCGGCTGACCGGGGTGGTGGCCAGCCGGCCGAGCCAGCTGCCCAGCCGGGCCTTGTCCAGCGGGCTGCCGAGCGGGGCCCGGGTGGCGGCCTGCCGGGCGGCGGTGAGCTGCGGATCCCCGGCGCGGTAGCGGCGGCCGCCGCTGTGCACGAGTACGCCGGGCGCGAGCGGGCGCAGGTCGAGCCGGTCGAGGTCGAGCATGCGGCGCAGCTCGGGGAAGGCGGTGTTGAGCAGGTGGCTGCCGTCGTCGAGCCGGAATCCGTCCAGCTCGCGGGTGGCCATCCGGCCGCCGATCCGTTCGGTGGTCTCCAGGACCTGAACGGCGAGTCCGTGGCCGGTGAGCGCGCGGGCGGCGGCCAGACCCGCGAGTCCGGCGCCGACCACGACGACGTCCGGGTCGGATGGCCGACGAGCGCGGCGGGTGAAGTCGTACGTGGGCACTGGCGTGCTCCCTCCCTGGTCCCGGGGCTCCGGCCGACGCAGGCAGCGGGGTGCCGGGACACGGTCCGAGGAAGGTGATGCCCAGTCAGTGTGAGTATCAGACAAGCGCATCGGGCCGGATCCGAGGGGCGGGCGGGGCTGGGCGGCGCCGGGCGGGGGCGCGGTCACGGACAGTGCGTCGTGGTGGCCGGGTTGGGGGGTCGGCGGGCGCGTACGGTCACCGGGGGCGTGCGACGCGCCCGCCGTGTGCTCCCGTGCGCCCCCTCTCGGAGCCCCGTCCGGCCCCCGTCCGGCCCCCGCCCGACCCTCGTTCGCCCACCGCCCGGCATATGCCCGTGGCCAGGGCGGACGCGGTAGTCGGAGTACGCACGGGACCGGCGCGCGCCTCATCCCGCCGACGACTCACAGCGCCGCGAGCGCCGCCGAGTACGCGTCCGGGTGCGTGAAGCGGAAGCCCGCGTCCAGCAGCCGCCGCGGCACCACCCGGTGGCTGCCGACCACCTCGACCGCCAGCTCGCCGAGCACCGCCTTGAGCACCGGCTCCGGCACCGGGAACGGCGTCGGCCGCTTCAGTGCCCGCCCGAGCGCCGCGGTCAGTTCGGCGTTGGTCGCCGGGTTCGGCGCCGTCAGGTTGAAGGCACCGGAGAGGTCGTCGTGGTCGAGCAGGAAACGCAGTGCGGCGACCTCGTCGTGCAGGGAGATGAAGCTCCAGTACTGCTGCCCGCTGCCGAGCCGCCCGCCCAGGCCCAGCTTGAACAGCGGGAACAGCCGCCCGCCCGCCCCGCCGGCCGCGGACAGCACCATCCCGGTCCGCGGGTGGACGACCCGGATCCCGGCCCGCTCGGCCGGTTTGGCGGCGGCTTCCCACTCCAGGCAGACCTCGGCCAGGAAGTCGTCACCGGCGGGGGAGTCCTCGTCGATCACCCGGTCGCCGGTCTGGCCGTACCAGCCGACCGCGGAGGCGCTCACGAACACCCGTGGCGGCTCCTTGAGTTCGGCCAGCGCGACGGCCAGCGTCTCGGTGCCGTAGACCCGGCTCTCCCGGATCTCCCGCTTGTAGGCGTCGGTCCAGCGGTGGTCGCCGACTCCGGCGCCGGCCAGGTGCACCACGGCCTGGACGCCCGCGAGCCCGTCCCGCTGGACCTCGCCGAGCAGCGGGTTCCAGCCGATCGCCGTGCTGCCGTCGGGCTGCGGGCCCGTCCTGGACCGGTGCCGGACCAGCCGGACCACCTCGTGGCCGTCCGCCAGCAGGGAGCGGACGAGCGCCGAACCGATCAAACCCGTGGAGCCTGTGACAGCGATGCGCATGGACCCATCCTCGCAGTTCCCCACGGCCTGTCACGTTCGCACGCGCCTCCACGTGCCTCCACGCGCCTCGTTAGCATGACGCGCATGTTCGATGACGATCTGATCATCCGCCCGGCGCGGCCCGAGGACGAGCGCGAACTCGCCGTCCTCAACCGCACCGCCTGGTCCGTCCTGTCCGACGTCTCCCCGCAACCCCGCGAGGAGGACGGGCTGTTCGACGAGCGCCGCACCCCCGAGCAGTTCCTGCTCGCCGTCCTGGCCGGCCGGATCGTCGGCTGCGTCCGCCAGGTCCCGGCCACCCCGCTGGCGAGCAACCGGCACGTGCGCCAGATCCAGGGCCTCGCCGTCGACGGCACGGTCCGCGGCCGGGGCATCGGCGGCCGCCTGGTCGACGCGGCCTGCGCCGCGGCCCGAGCGGCGGGCGCCCGCAAGATGACGCTCCGGGTGCTCGGCTGGAACGCCCCGGCCCGCCGCCTCTACGAGAGCCGCGGCTTCGTCGTCGAGGGCTCGCTGGCCGAGGAGTTCCTGATCGACGGCAGCTACGTGGACGACATCTGGATGGCCCGCCGCCTGGTCGACTGAACCCCCGATGGCTCTGTACACGGGAACTGCGCACAGAGCCACCCCGGAAATCGGCCCGCCGGCCACTTCCCGGGCGGTGCGCAGTCGTGACCCACCCGACCTGTCTGGACCGGCGCCACGCCGGGTACCGTACGCCCGTGAGCAACTCGACGCCTCCCGGGTGGTACCCGGTCCCGGGTGCGGACGGCACCCCCGGTCACGAGCGCTGGTGGGACGGCACCGCCTGGACCAGCGA
Organism: Kitasatospora sp. NPDC023385; assembly: GCF_055664045.1. Taxonomy (NCBI): domain Bacteria; kingdom Bacillati; phylum Actinomycetota; class Actinomycetes; order Kitasatosporales; family Streptomycetaceae; genus Kitasatospora; species Kitasatospora sp. NPDC023385. Next base: position 23,999 of record NZ_JBVOOL010000012.1, read on the forward strand.
GGTACGGCCGCTCCAGGGCGGCGTCGCGGTCCCGCCGGCCGACGCCCCGACCCAGACCTGGACGCCGTCCGAGCCGACGCCCGGCTACGGCTACCCGGGCGGGGCCCCGGCCCCGTCCTACGGCTACCCGGGCCAGGCCGGCCCACCGGCGGCCGGCTACGGCTACCCCGCCCAGGACGCGTACCAGGGCCAGGGCACGTACCAGGCCCCGGACGCCTACCAGGCCCAGGGCGGCGCATACCAGGGCCAGGGCGGCGGCTACCCGGCCCAGGGCGCGGGATACGGCTACCCGGGGCCGGGCTACCCGCCGCAGGGCCCCGCGAAGAGCAGGTCCGGGATGATCATCGGCATCTCGGTCGGCGTGCTGGCCGTGGGCGGGATCATCGCCGGGGTCATGTTCAGCAGCGGCGGCGACCCGAAGGCGGATCCGACCCCGAACCCCACGGTCACCACCACCCAGAGCAACAGCCCCGCACCGAGCCCGACCCCGACCCTGCCGACCACCTCCCCCACCGTGTCGGCGCCCAAGCCGGTGCCGGCCCTCAAGAGCACCGTCCCCGACCCGCAGCACGCGATCACCGTCCCGGTCTTCGACGGCTGGGACGCGTCGACCGACTCCGCCCACTCGACGGTCTACCTCGGCAGCGGCCACTACACCTGCCCGGACGGCAACCCCTGCATCCGCGGCCAGTTCTCGGTCGAGAAGGACACCGTCCAGGGCGCCACCCCGAAGGAGGCCGCCGACACGGCGATGCCCGCCTACGCCGGGAAGATCTTCACCGGGATCACCTCGCACACCGACTCCGGCTCCGGCTACGTCAGCGTCGCCGGCGTACTCGGCTACGCCACGCGCTGGCAGATCCAGACCTCGGACGGCACCAAGGGCTCCGTCCTGCTGGCCGCCGTCCCGGCGAAGGGCGGCGGCTACGTGGTCTTCGAGGGCGGCGTGGACGACGACCCGGCCGCGCCGGACGCCTCCGTGCTGGACCAGATCCTCAAGGGCGTCAAGCAGGACAGCTCGTCCGGTAGTTCCACCTGAGGCCGGCGGGCCCCGGGTGGCAGCCGCCACCCGGGGGCCGTCTCAGTCCCCGTACCGCTCCCAGAGCCTGGGGAAGCGCTTCGCCATCACATCCGGGTCGTCGAAGTCCAGTGCCGCCCCGGCCGGCCGTCCGGCCTGCCGCCCGCCGACCTCGGGCAGCGGCAGCCCGGTCAGCCGCTCGTACGCCTCGTCGGCGGCATAGCCGATGTCCTCGGCCTCGCCGTCCTCCTCCTCGTCGAAGTCGGGCAACAGGTCCGCCAGGTCGTCCGGTTCGGCCAGCCCGCCCTCGAAGACCTCCCGGCCCTGGGCGATCAGCCAGCAGCGGAAGTAGTCGAAGGTGTCCTCGGAAGCGCCGTCCAGCAGCAGGTAGGCCGCGCCCCACAGGTCGAAGCGGTAGGCGCGCTGGAAGCGCGCTTCGAACAGCCGGGCGAAGTCGATCACGTCGTCCGGGGTGAGCAGGACTAGCCGTTCCACCAGCCGGTCGGCCTGCTCGTCGGGGTCGCCGTCCGCGGCGTCCCGGGTGTCGTCAATGATCTGCCAGAAGTCGGTCTCGTCCATCACCGCTCCAGCATCCCCGTTCGGCCGCGTCCGCGCATGCCACGAACCGGTGCGGCGCGCGACCGGGAACGGCGGAACCCCGCGCCGTCCGGGGACGACGCGGGGTTCCGCAGGGACCGTGGAGGGGTCAGAGGCCGAGCTCGACCTCGAACTCGCCGGCCTCCAGGATCTCCTTGACCGCGACCAGGTAGCGGGCGGCGTCGGCGCCGTCCACCAGGCGGTGGTCGTAGGAGAGCGACAGGTAGGTCATGTCGCGGATGCCGATGGCGGTGCCGCCGTCGGCCTCGATGACCACCGGGCGCTTGACGGTGGCGCCGATGCCCAGGATGGCGACCTGGTTCGGCGGCACGATCACGGTGTCGAACAGCGCACCGCGCGAGCCGGTGTTGCTGATGGTGAAGGTCGCACCGGACAGCTCGTCCGGGGTGATCTTGCTGTTGCGGACCTTGGTGGCCAGCTCGGCGGTCTTCTTCGAGATGCCGGCGATGTTGAGGTCGCCCGCACCCTTGATGACCGGGGTCATCAGACCCTTCTCAGAGTCCACCGCGATACCGATGTTCTCGGTGTCGAAGTAGGTGACGGTGCCCTCGGCCTCGTTGATCCGGGCGTTGATGACCGCGTGGGCCTTCAGCGCCTGGGCGGCGGCCTTGACGAAGAACGGCATCGGGGACAGCTTCACGCCCTCGCGGGCGAGGAAGGAGTCCTTGGCCTTGCCGCGCAGCGACATGATCCTGGTGACGTCGACCTCGACCACGCTGGTCAGCTGGGCCTGCTCGTGCAGGGCCTTCAGCATGTTGTCGCCGATGACCTTGCGCATGCGGCTCATCTTGACCGTCTGGCCGCGCAGGGCGGACGGCGCGGCGGCGGCCTTCGGCGCGGCGGCCGGGGCGGCAGCGGCGACGGGGGCCGGAGCGGCCTTGGCGGCCTCCGCGGCGGCGAGGACGTCCTGCTTGCGGATGCGGCCGCCGACGCCGGTGCCGGCGACGGAGGTCAGCGCGACGCCGTGCTCGGCGGCGAGCTTGCGCACCAGCGGGGTGACGTAGGCGTCACCGCTGTCGGCAGCCGGGGCGGCCGGGGCGGCGGCGACCGGGGCCGGAGCGGCAACCGGAGCCGGAGCCGGGGCCGGAGCGGCGGGGGTAGCGGCGGGGGCCGGGGCAGCGACCGGAGCCGGGGCAGCGGCCGGAGCGGGAGCCGGGGCAGCGGCCGGAGCCGGGGCCGGAGCAGCCGGGGCAGCCGGAGCGGCGGCGACCGAACCCGCGGCGCCGATCAGCGCGAGCTGGGCGCCGACCTCGGCGGTCTCGTCCTCGCCGACCAGGATCTTCACCACGGTGCCGGCGACGGGCGACGGGATCTCGGTGTCGACCTTGTCGGTGGAGACCTCGAGCAGCGGCTCGTCGACCTCGACCGTCTCGCCCTCGGCCTTCAGCCAGCGGGTGACGGTGCCCTCGGTGACGGACTCGCCCAGGGCGGGCAGCAGCACCGGGGTGGCGTCGCCGGCCGGAGCAGCCGGAGCAGCCGGAGCCGCAGGGGCCTCGGCAGCCGGGGCCGGAGCGGCGGCGGGGGCCTCCGCGACCGGGGCCGGAGCAGCGGCGGGCGCGGCCTCGGCGGCCGGGGCCGGAGCGGCAGCCGGGGCACCGGAGCCGTCGTCGATGATCGCCAGCTCGGCGCCGACCTCGACGGTCTCGTCCTCGGCGACCTTGATCGAGGAGAGGATGCCGGAGACCGGGGCCGGGATCTCGGTGTCGACCTTGTCGGTCGACACTTCGAGCAGCGGCTCGTCGACCTCGACACGCTCACCCTCGGCCTTCAGCCAGCGGGTGACGGTGCCCTCGGAAACGCTCTCGCCCAGCGCGGGCAGTGTTACTGAGACCGCCATGGTTTCAGCGACTCCTATCACGTCTTGCGTACGGAAGTACTTGCGTACGGGAAGTACCGGAAAAGGGGGGTGGGGCGCGATCAGTCGTGCGCGTGCAGCGGCTTGCCGGCCAGCGCCAGGTGCGCCTCGCCCAGGGCCTCGGACTGGGTCGGGTGCGCGTGGATGAGCTGCGCGACCTCGGCCGGCAGAGCCTCCCAGTTGTAGATCAGCTGGGCCTCTCCGACCTGCTCGCCCATGCGGGCGCCGACCATGTGGACGCCGACCACGGCGCCGTCCTTGACCTGGACGAGCTTGATCTCGCCGGCGGTCTTCAGGATCTTGCTCTTGCCGTTGCCGGCCAGGTTGTACTTGAGGGTGACGACCTTCTCCTTGCCGTACAGCTCGACGGCCTTGGCCTCGGAGATGCCGACGGAGGCCACCTCGGGGTTGGAGTAGGTCACGCGCGGGACACCGTCGTAGTCGATCGGCACCGGCTTGAGGCCGGCCAGGCGCTCGGCGACCAGGATGCCCTCGGCGAAGCCGACGTGGGCGAGCTGGAGGGTCGGGGCGAGGTCGCCGACGGCGGAGATGGTGGGCACGTTGGTGCGCATGTACTCGTCGACCAGGACGTAGCCGCGGTCCATCGCGACGCCGTTCTCCTCGTAGCCGAGGCCGGACGAGACCGGGCCGCGGCCGATGGCGACGAGCAGCAGGTCGGCGTCGATCTGCTTGCCGTTCTCGGTGGAGACGCGGACACCGGACTCGGTGTACTCGACGCCGGAGAAGCGGGCCTTCAGCTCGAACTTGATGCCGCGCTTGCGGAACGCGCGCTCCAGCAGCTTGGAGGAGTTCTCGTCCTCCAGCGGCACGAGGTGCGGCAGCGCCTCGACGATGGTCACCTCGACGCCGAAGGACTTCCAGACGGAGGCGAACTCGACGCCGATGACGCCGCCGCCGAGGATGACGGCCGACTTCGGGATGCGGTCGAGCTTGAGGGCGTGGTCCGAGGAGATCACGCGGTTGCCGTCGATCTCCAGACCCGGGATCGAGCGCGGCACGGAACCGGTGGCCAAGACGATGTGCCGGCCTTCGATGCGCTGGCCGTTGACGTCCACCGAGGTCTGCGAGGAGAGCTTGCCCTCGCCCTGGATGAAGGTCACCTTGCGGGAGGCCACCAGGCCCTGCAGGCCCTTGTACAGGCCGGCGATGACGTCGTCCTTGTACTTGTGGACGCCGTTGATGTCGATGCCCTGGAAGGTGGCCAGAACGCCGAACTCGGCGGCCTCCTTCGTCTCGTCCGCGATCTCGGCGGCGTGCAGCAGTGCCTTGGTCGGGATGCAGCCGCGGTGCAGGCAGGTGCCGCCGAGCTCACCCTTCTCGACCAGGGCGACGCTCAGGCCCAGCTGAGCGGCGCGGAGCGCCGCGGCGTAACCGCCGCTTCCGCCTCCGAGAATGACTACGTCGAAAACGGTGCTGGCGTCGTTCGCCACGTCACGTCCTCCATGCATGGGGTGGGTCGCCGGGCCGGTCGCGGTCCGGTGGGTCGGAAGCCTTTGTGGGGCGCCCAGTCGTGCCGGAAATACATCTTCGCACTTGTTCGCGGTGGCTGATGTCCGGGCCCACCCCAGGGGTGTGCCGCGGAGTGGTCACCGGGGCGGGAATGGCCTCGACGGAAGGGCATCATCGCAGCTCAGAGCGGTGTTGACAGCCGCCGGACGGGCGTCTTCCGGGCCGTCCGGCGCACACTCTTCCGCAGTGTGGAACAAAGTTTCGCCCGCAGCGAACAGGGCTGCGCCGCGACGCCCCGCCCTACTCGCAGGTAACACGCGGGTGACCCGCAGCTGACAGGGGCCGGAACGCCGACGGGGCCCGGCGCGCACGCGCCGGACCCCGTCGCAGCGGGCGCCTGATCAGGCCTTGCCGTTCGCCGTCCGCTCGGCGAAGCGGACCAGGGTGCGCACCGCGCTCGCGGTGCCGCCCTTCGGGGTGTAGCCGAACGGCGCGCCCTCGTGGAACGCCGGGCCGGCGATGTCCAGGTGCGCCCAGTCGATGCCCTCGGCCACGAACTCCTTCAGGAACAGGCCGGCCACCAGGCCGCCGCCCATCCGCTCGCCCATGTTGGCCAGGTCGGCGATGGTCGACTCGGTCATGCCCTTGCGCAGGTCGGCCGGCAGCGGCATCGGCCAGGACTGCTCGCCCACCTCGCCCGCGACGGCGTGCAGGTCGTCGCGCAGCTCGTCGCTGTTGGACATCACACCGAAGGTGCGGTTGCCCAGGGCCATCACCATGGCGCCGGTCAGGGTGGCCACGTCGACGATGACGTCCGGGTTCTCCTCGCCGGCCCGCACGATCGCGTCGGCCAGCACCAGGCGGCCCTCGGCGTCGGTGTTCAGCACCTCGACGGTCTTGCCGCCGTACATCCGCAGCACGTCGCCCGGGCGGGTGGCGGAGCCGGACGGCATGTTCTCGGCCAGCGCCAGCCAGCCGGTCACGTTGACGGCCAGGCCCAGGCGCTTGGCGGCCACCACGGCGGCGAACACGGCGGCGGCGCCGGCCATGTCGCACTTCATGGTCTCGTTGTGGCCGGCCGGCTTCAGCGAGATGCCGCCCGAGTCGTAGGTGATGCCCTTGCCGATGAACGCCAGGGTGGCCTTGGCCTTCGGGTGGGTGTAGGCCACCTTCACCAGGCGGGGCGGGTTCTCCGAGCCGTTGCCGACGCCCAGCAGGCCGCCGAAGCCGCCCTTGGTCAGCGCCTTCTCGTCGAGCACCTCGACCTTGAGGCCGTGCTCCTTGCCGGCCGCCTGGACGATCGCGGCGAAGCTCTTCGGGTTCAGGTCGTTCGGCGCGGTGTTGACCAGGTCGCGGGCCCGGTTCATCTCCTCGCCGATGGCGGCGGCCCGCTCCACGGCGGCCTTGGCGTCCTTGCTGCCCTTGCGGGGGGCCAGCACCAGCAGCTCGCCGACCGGCGCCTTGCCGTTGCCGTTGCCCTTGTACGTGCCGAAGGAGTACGAGCCGAGCAGGCCGCCCAGCGCGACCGCCTCGACCTCCTCCGCGGACTCGGCCGGCAGGGCCAGCGCGACCTTCTTGGCACCGGCCAGGGTGCGGGCGGCGACACCGGCCGCGCGGCGCAGCGTCTCCAGGCCGTGGCCCTCCTCGCCGGCCTCGCCGAGACCGACCGCGAGCACGAGCGCGGCCTTCAGACCGGCGGGGGAGGGGACCTTCACGGCCTCGCCCTCGGCGCCGGTCGCGCCCAGGGTGCCGAGGACCTCGGCCAGCTTGCCCTCGAACGCCTCGTTCGCGGCCTCGGCGCCGGGGGCCAGCACGATCCCCTTCGGGCCCTTCGCGACACCGACCACCAGGGCGTCCGCGCGCAGCGAAGCGGCGGAGGAGGTGCTCACAGACAATGCAGTCACGTAATGCGTCCTGTTCTTTCGCGGTCCACGGCCGGTCGCGGCGAGGCTGCCGCACCGGCGCAGCCCGCCGTCGCAGGCCGTCCGCCGACGGGCCTGCGGGTCCGGGCCCCCTGGCTGCGCGCACCCGCCGGAGCGGACGCGCGCACCAGAGGCCCCGGCTCCTCGGTACGCGCCGGGCGGGCAGGACCTGCCACGGTGCAGGGCTGCGGTGCTCCACGCATGGTAGTCCGCATGGTGGGATCACGCGCCGCCCGGTATCAGCCGAGCAACGCCAGGGCGAACAGCGTGCCGGTCGCGGCGGTCTCGGCCATCGCCCCGAGCACGTCCCCGGTGATCCCGCCGAGCCGCCGGACGCACCGCCCCAGCAGCAGCCGGGCGCAGCCCGCCCCGAGCACAACCGCCAGCGGCAGGCGAAGGGCTGACCATCCGTCGAACAGTCCGAGCGCGGCCAGGATGAGTGCCGAGCCGGCCGTCCCCGCGGCCGCCCCGGCGGGTGTCACGGTGCCCGCCACCATCGCGCCCAGCCCGCCCGGCCGGGCGGCCGGCACCGACCGCAGGCAGCCCCAGGCGAGCGCGCACCGGGCGGCCGTCGCCGAGGCGAGCACCGCGAGGGCGCCGCGCAGCGTCGAGTGCCCGAACTGCCCGGCCAGCGCGGCGATCTGGGCCAGCAGCACGAGGACGAGGGCGAGGACGCCGAAGGGGCCGATGTCGGACTGCTTCATGATGCGCAGCGCGTCCTCGGCCGGCTTCCCGCTGCCCAGGCCGTCGGCGACGTCCGCCAGGCCGTCCAGGTGCAGCCCCCGGGTCAGCCCGGCGAGCACCGCCACCGCCGCCACCGCCCCGAGCAGGCCGCCGCCCCGCCAGGCCACCAGCGCTCCCGCGCCGGCCGCCGCGGCCCCCAGCGCCAGCCCCACCGCGGGAGCCGTCACCATCGCCCGCGACCCCGCCGCCCGGTCCCACCGGTGGACCCGCACCCGCAGCACGGACAGGGTGCCGAACCCGAACCGCAGCCCGTCCTCCCAGGTGGCCCGATCACCGGGGTCCGCCATCGCCCTCACTCCTCAACCGCACCGCTGAACCGCACCGCGAAGCAACCCGCGGGCCGCCGGTCGCGCCGGGCCCGCCGCAGACGGCCCGCCTACAGCTTCCGCAGCAGGTCCGCCGCCGAGGGCAGCCTCGGCTGCTCCTTCGGCGCCGCCGGCACGTACGGCGTCGGCGCCTCGTCCGCGAGCGCGTCGCCCGCCGCCTGCAGCAGCGGCAGCGCCAGCAGCGCGCCGACGCCCTCGCCCATGGTGATCCCCTGGTCCTGCAGCGGCGTCAGGGTCAGCCGGTCGTACGCCTTCGCCTGCGCCGGCTCGCCGCTGGACTGCCCGGCCCGCCACCACTCCGGGGCCCGGAAGGCGATCCGCTGCGCGACCAGGGCGCAGGCCGCGGCGACCACGCCGTCCAGGACCACCGGCAGCCGTCGTACGGCCGCCTGCAACAGGAAACCGGTGATCGCCGCGAAGTCGGCCCCGCCGGTGGCGCCGAGCAGTGCCAGCTGGTCGCCGAGCACCGGCCGGGCCCGCCGCAGCGAGTCCCGGATGGTGGCGCACTTGACCATCCACACCCGGTCGTCGATCCCCGAGCCGCGCCCGGTGACGGCCGCGGCGTCCGTGCCGCACAGCGCGCCGACCAGGACGCCGGCCACCGTGGTGGAGCCGACCCCGAGGTCGCCGAGCAGGACCAGGTCGGTGCCGGCGTCGGCCTCCTCGTCGGCGACGGCCATGCCGGCCCGGAAGGCCCGGGCGGTCTCCTCCGGGGTGAGCGCGTCCTCGACGTCGATCCGTCCGGAGCCGCGCCGGATCCGGTGGGCGACCACGTCGTCCGGGAAGTCGGCCGGGTCGGTGTCCACCGCGACGTCGACGACCCGCACCTCCGCGCCGTAGCGCGCGGCCAGCCGGGCCACCGGCGCGGTGCCGTCCAGCACGGCCCGCACCCGGGCCGCGGTGCCGCCCTCGGCGGGCATCCGGGAGACGCCGAGCGCGGCCACGCCGTGGTCGGCGGCGAACAGCAGCACCTTGGGCGCGGAGACCGGCCGCACCGGGGAGCGCCCCTGTACGGAGGCCAGCCAACTGCCCAGCTCCTCCAGCTTGCCGAGCCCGCCGCGCGGTCGGTCGGCGGCCTGCCAGCGTTCGTCGGCGGCCCGCCGGGCGCTCTCGTCGGGGCGCTCGACGAGCGAGGAGAACGTATCGAGATCCACGGTCGTGTCCATCGTCCGGAAGGCTACACGCCGAAGGTGTTCAGCCCGCGGCTGGCTTGACGTCCGGCTTGATGGTCAGCACCTGCCCGGCCACCACCAGCAGGACGCGCTCGGAGGCGTCCGCCACGGCCATGTTGAGCCGGCCCAGGGTGTCGCGGAAGCGGCGCCCGGCGGCGGTGGCCGGGACGACTCCCATGCCGACCTCGTTGCTCACCGCGACGACGGTCCGGCCGGTGGCCGCCCAGGCCGTCGCCAGCGCCTCGCAGCGCCGCTGCACGGCGGCCTCGGCCCGGTCCGCCCAGGCGTCGTCGTCCCAGGCGTCGCACTCGTCCATCACCGCGGTCAGCCACAGCGCCAGACAGTCGATCAGCACCGGCGCGGGGTCGGCGCGGTCGGCCAGTACGGCCTCCAGGTCGCAGCTCTCGGCGGTGCGCCAGCTCGCCGGCCGCCGCTCGCGGTGCAGGGCGACCCGCTGGGCCCACTCGGCGTCGCCGTCCCGGGTGCCGCCGGTGGCCACGTACAGGACGTCCGGGTGGTCGGCGAGCAGCTGTTCGGCCCGGGTGGACTTGCCGGAACGGGCGCCGCCGAGCAGCAGCGTGCGGGGGAGCGGGGGGTGGGTCGCCATGCCGCCCATCCTGCCCGACCAGGCATACGGAAGATCGGGCCGGGCAGGCTAAGGTGCGCAGCAACACAGGCAGTGTCGTCAGTGGGAGGAGCCGGGCATGGCGTGGACGTGGCGGTACGAGAAGGCGGACGGCAGCGCGGTGACGCCCAGCGGCAGCCAGGAGGAGTTCGCCGGCCAGGGGGACGCCGAGACCTGGATCGGCGAGAGCTGGAAGCAGCTCGCGGAGGACGGCGTCGACACGGCGGTGCTGCTGGAGGACGACCGGGTCGTCTACGCGATGAGCCTGCACGAGGAGTAGCCCCGGCGGCTGCGCCCTCCCCTACTTCGCCCCGACGACGTGCAGCAGCGCGGCGACCTGCCGGTACGGGTCGGTGCGGCCGGCCCGGTCCTCGGCCTCCAGCAGTTGGGCCAGCTGCCGCCCGTCGACCGGCGGGGCCGCGTCGTCGGGGGCGTTGTCGGTGAAGACCCGCACGCCGTACCAGTGCCGGACCGGCACCGCCACCTCGGAGAGGGTGACGGAGAGGTCGGCGAGCCGGTCGGCCCGGGCGGCCAGTCCGAGCCGGTTGTAGTAGCGGTCGCTCTCGAAGGCGTGCAGGGCGGCCCGCCAGTCACCGGTGGCGGCGGGCCGCAGGGCGAGCGCGTCCCGGTTGCGGACCAGCAGCGAGAGCAGCCCGCCGGGTGCCAGCAGCCGGGCCAGCGAGGCGATCATCGGGTCCGGGTCGGGCAGGTACATCAGGACGCCGTGGCAGAGCACCACGTCGAAGCTGCGCGGGCCGAACCAGCGCCCGCACTGGTGGCCGTCGCCGCTGAGCAGCTGCAGTCGGCCGCGGACCTCCGGCGGCTCCTCGGCGAGCGCCCCCTGGGCGACGCCGAGCGAGACCGGGTCCGAGTCGAGCCCGGTGACGTAGTGGCCGGCCCGGGCCAGGCGCAGCGCCTGGGTGCCCTGGCCGCAGCCGATGTCGAGGACGCGCTGGGCGCTGCGGCCGGTCAGCTGTTCGGCGAGCTGACGGGCGACGAGCTCCTGGCGGACGAAGTTGCGCAGTCCGCCGAGCCGCTCCAGCCAGGCGCCGGTGCCGCCGGCGAAGGATCCGCTGCGGGAGGGCAGCCGGCGTTCCTGGCCCAGCCGGTCGTGGCCGCCGGCGCCCTGTCCCGGGAGCGCGTACAGGCCGGGCCCCTCCCAGGAAGGCGGGGCCCAGCCGGAGTCGACCGGTTCGGCGGTCAGGGCTTCTCTCCGCGCCGCACCTGCGGCTTGGGCAGGCGCAGCCGGCGCATCTGCAGGGTGCGCATGATGCCGTAGGCGATCGTGCCGCGGGTGTTCTCGTTCGGGAAGCGCTCGGCGAGCTGCTTGCGCAGGCCGAAGCCGAGGCGGACGAAGTCGAGGATCACCAGGACGAAGAACAGCAGGAACAGCAGCGTGGAGAGCGCCTGCACGCTCGACACCTTGATGATGCTGAGCACCAGGATGACCACGGCGGCCGGGAGGAAGAACTCGGCGAGCGACCAGCGGGCGTCCACGTAGTTGCGGGCGAACCTGCGCACCGGTCCCTTGTCGCGGGCCGGCAGGTGGCGCTCGTCGCCGTCCACCAGCGCCTGGCGCTGCTTCTCGCGTTCGCTGCGCATCCGGTCGCGGGCCTGGCGGGCGGCCTCCTTGCGGTCCTTGGGCACCGTCACCCTGGTACGCCGGCCGGCCTGGGCCTCGCTGCGCTTGGGGGTGGGGCGGCCCTTCTTGGCCTGCGGGTGGCGGCCCTGGGTCATCTCGTCCTGCTTCTCCAGCACGGTGGCGGAGGCGGCGGCATCATCTGAACGGCGTCGGAACACACCCCCAGCGTACGGGGTGCGGCGGGGCTTCCACGGGCGACCTCGGAACCGAAGGCATATCGATACCGCGGGGCGGTCGTCCGACCCGGGATTCCCGGGGGCTTCCCGTAGGGGATCGATCGGATGGACGATGGGGGGGATGAGAGGCGGATCCACCCCGGGGAGGACGAAACGCCGCCGGTCGCTGTAGCAGTCTTGTTGCAGGCAGGTGCACTGCGGCGACGGGCTCGCTGCACATACACTCGTCGTGTCTGGTAACGAGATAGAGACCGCAGGCCGGAGAAGGGGGCACCCGAGGCCCATGAGCGACGGAATCATGAAGCGTATGGGGCTGATCTTCCGCTCCAAGGCGAACAAGGCCTTGGATCGGGCGGAGGATCCGCGTGAGACGCTTGACTACTCCTACCAGAAGCAGCTCGAACTGCTGCAGAAGGTACGGCGTGGTGTCGCGGACGTCGCGACCTCGCGCAAGCGCCTCGAACTCCAGCTGACCCAGCTCCAGCAGCAGTCGGCCAAGTACGAGGACCAGGGCCGCAAGGCGCTGTCGCTCGGCCGGGAGGATCTCGCGCGCGAGGCGCTGACCCGCAAGGCGAACATGCAGTCCCAGATCACCGATCTGGAGACGCAGTACCAGCAGTTGCAGGCCGAGGAGGAGAAGCTCACCCTCGCCTCCCAGCGGCTGCAGGCCAAGGTGGACGCCTTCCGTACCAAGAAGGAGACCATCAAGGCGACCTACACCGCCGCCCAGGCGCAGACCCGCATCGCCGAGTCGTTCTCGGGCATCTCGGAGGAGATGGGCGACGTCGGCCTGGCCATCCAGCGGGCTGAGGACAAGACGGCGCAGATGCAGGCCCGGGCCGGCGCGATCGACGAGCTGCTCGCCTCGGGCGCGCTCGACGACGCCAGTGGTCTCGGCCGCAAGGACGACATCGAGGCCGAGCTGGAGCGGGTCGCCGGCGGGTCCGACGTCGAGCTGGAGCTCGCCCGGATGAAGGCCGAGCTGTCGGGCGGCCCCTCGTCCGGCCCGGCCGCGATCGAGCAGGGCAAGCCGGAGGCCCAGCCGCAGCCGCAGCAGGACACTCCGCGCATCAACTACAACAAGTGATCTGAGCTCGACCCCACGAACCAGGGAGACGCACGGCATGATCATGAGGGTCATGGGTGAGGGGCAGTACGAGGTGGGCGAGGCCCATCTGAACCTGCTCAACGAGCTCGACGCCGAGCTCGTCGCCGCAGTGGACTCGGGGGACGACGAGCTCTTCCGCCAGGCCTACGGCAAGCTGCTGGACGCGGTGAAGCAGTACGGCACCCCGGTGCCGCTGGATTCGCTGGAGCCGTCCGAGCTGATCCTGCCGAGCGCCGACGCGTCGATCGACGAGGTCCGCGAACTGCTGATGGCCGAAGGCGAGGGCGTGATCCCGGGCTTCCCGGAGTGACGTCATGACGCCGTGACGCTGCGGCTGCTGCCAGACGAAAGGGCGGGCCCTCTCCGGTGGGAGAGGCCCGCCCTCAGTCGTACGGTGCCGGGGCTACGGCTACGGCAGGGCCAGCATCCGGTCCAGCGCGGCCTTGGCGTACTTCTCGGTCTCCGGGTCGACGGTGATCACGTTCGGCACCCGGCCGTCGACCAGCGACTCCAGCGCCCAGACCAGGTGCGGCAGGTCGATCCGGTTCATGGTCGAGCAGAAGCAGACAGCACGGTCCAGGAAGACGATCTCCTTGTCCGGGTGCGCCTTGGCCAGTCGGCGGACGAGGTTCAGCTCGGTGCCGATGGCCCACTTGGAGCCGGGCTCGGCGGCGTCCAGTGCCTTGATGATGTACTCGGTCGAGCCCACCAGGTCGGCGGCCGCGACGACCTCGTGCCGGCACTCGGGGTGCACCAGGACGGTCACGCCGGGGATCCGCTCACGGACGTCGTTCACCGAGTCCAGGCTGAACCGGCCGTGCACCGAGCAGTGGCCGCGCCAGAGGATCATCTTGGCGTTCCGCAGCTGCTCGGCGGTCAGGCCGCCGTTCGGCCGGTGCGGGTTGTAGACGACGCAGTCGTCCAGCGAGAGGCCCAGGTCGCGCACCGCGGTGTTGCGGCCGAGGTGCTGGTCGGGCAGGAAGAGCACCTTCTGGCCCTGCTCGAACGCCCACTCCAGCGCGCGCTTGGCGTTGGAGGAGGTGCAGATGGTGCCGCCGTGCCGGCCGGTGAAGGCCTTGATGTCGGCGGAGGAGTTCATGTACGAGACCGGGACGGTCACGTCGGCTACGCCGGCGTCGGTCAGCACGTCCCAGCACTCGGCGACCTGCTCGGCGGTGGCCATGTCGGCCATCGAGCAGCCGGCCGCGAGGTCCGGCAGGATGACCTGCTGGGCGTCGCCGGTGAGGATGTCGGCGGACTCGGCCATGAAGTGCACGCCGCAGAAGACGATGTACTCGGCCTCGGGGCGGGCCGCCGCGTCGCGGGCGAGCTTGAAGGAGTCGCCGGTGACGTCGGCGAACTCGATCACCTCGTCGCGCTGGTAGTGGTGGCCGAGGATGAAGACGCGGTCTCCGAGTGCGGCCTTGGCCGCTCGGGCGCGCTCGACGAGGTGGGGGTCGGAGGCCGGGGGGAGGTCACCGGGGCACTCGACGCCGCGCTCGCTGTTCGGGTCGGCCTCGCGGCCGAGCAGCAGCAGAGCGAGCGGCGTCGGAGTGGGGTCGACGCCGGAGGTCTCGGTGATGGTGGTGGTCACGGGCGAGTGCCCTTCTGTGCGGCCGAGCGAGCGGTGAAGCCTTTTCGTCTAACTGACGCTATCTATCATAACCGGTCGCCGCCGCAGTGACGATGGCCATCCTGTCGATGTGACGAGAACCGCTTGCCGAATCGGACCCTCGCGAGCGCGATTGACCGATTTGAGGGGACCTGGCGTAGCCGAATCGATACTTCGAAGCCGCCGGGTATGGCTGGGCCATGAAAGCAATCGCGATCAACCGCTACGGCGGCCCCGAGGTGGTCGAGTACACCGATCTGCCCGACCCCAAGGTCGGCCCGGACTCGGTGCTGGTGGAAGTCCGGGCGGCGGGGGTGAACCCGGTGGACTGGAAGGTCCGGGACGGCGCCCTGGACGGCCTGCTCGACGCGCACTTCCCGCTGGTCCTGGGCTGGGACGTGGCCGGCGTGGTCCGCGCGGTCGGCGGCGGGGTCACCGAGTTCGCCCCGGGCGACGAGGTGTACGGCTGCGTCCGCAAGGACGCCGTCGAGCACGGCACCTACGCCGAGCTGGTCTCCGCCCCGGTCCGCACCCTCGCCCGCAAGCCGGCCGCGCTGGACTGGGCCCAGTCCGGCGGCCTGCCACTGGCCGGGCTCACCGCCCTGCAGGGCCTGCGGGCGCTGCGGCTGACCGCGGGGGAGACCGTCCTGGTGCACGCCGCGGCGGGCGGGGTCGGCCATCTGGCCGTGCAGCTGGCCCGGGCCTTCGGCGCCCGGGTGATCGGCACCGCGGCCGAGCGCAACCACGACTACCTGCGCGGCCTGGGCGCCGAGCCGGTCGGCTACGGCGAGGGCCTGGCCGACCGGGTCCGCGCGCTCGCCCCCGACGGGGTGGACGCGGCCCTCGACCTGGTCGGCCGCGGCGCCGTCCAGGTCTCGGCGGGCCTGGTGGCCGACCCGGGCCGGATCGCCTCGGTCACCGACTTCGGGGTCAAGGCCCTCGGCGGCCGGTACGTCTGGGTCCGCCCGGACGCCCAGGGCCTCGCCGAGCTGGCCGCCCTCGCCGACGACGGCCGGCTGACCGTCACCGTCGCCTCCACCTTCCCGCTGGCCCAGGCCGCATCCGCCCAGGCGCTCAGCGCGGAGGGGCGCACCCGGGGCAAGATCGTCCTGCTCGTGGACTGACGGTCGCCCGCCCGTCATCCATCGGCGGTGAACTCGCCCAGGTCATCCGCCAGAATGGTGGCGAACCGTTTCGGCACTGGTGGCCATCGCCAGGACGCCCCGCCGAACCCCGCGTACGACCCGTGGAGCCCCGCACCGATGACCAGCAGCCGAGCGCACGAGGTGGTCGGGGCCGACCTGGACGAGACCGACCGGCTCCTCCTCGCCCGCCTCGGCCGCGACGGCCGCGCCTCGTACGCCGAGATCGGCCTGCAGGTGAACCTCTCCGCCACCGCCGTGCGCCGCCGGATCGACCGGCTCCGGGCGCGCGGCGTGGTGCGGGGCTTCACCGTGGTGCTGGACCCGTCCGTCCTCGGCTGGCAGACCGAGGCCTTCGTCGAGGTCTACTGCCGCGAGCGCACCGCCCCCGAGGAGATCCTCGCCAGCCTGCGCCAGTTCCCCGAGGTGGTCGCCGCCTGGACGGTCACCGGCGACCCGGACGCCCTGGTCCACCTGAGAGCCGCCGACATGCGCCACCTGGAGGCCGTCATCGAGCGCATCCGACGCGAGCCCGGCGTCCAGCGCAGCCGCTCCTCGGTGGTCCTCTCCCAGCTCATCGGCTGACCTCCCAGCCGTACGCAGCCGTACGCAGGAAACCTGCGCGGGCACGTCCGAAGACGCTCGAAACCTGCCTGACCAGCCGTGTTCCGACGCGCGGCGAAGCACTCCGGCTGCCTACGCTGATCACGTCCGGTCATCGCGGTGAAGACTCCCCGCCGACCGGGCCGGATCCCCACCCCGCCACCCCACACCCCACAGCCGAGAGGGACCAGCCGTGTCCGCAGCCCCCGACCGCATGCACCGGCCCGACAACGAACTCGTCGACCTGGTTTTCGACTACATGCGGGAGCGGCTGCAGTACGACCCCGTCCCGCTCGACCACCCCGGTGACGGCGAGCACCTGCGCACCCAGCTGTCCGGCCTGCTGAACCAGGACGGCAACAACCCGGTCGACGTGCTCAAGCTCTACGACCACGAGCTGTCCCGCGCCGTCATCTCCGCCGACAGCCCGCGCTACCTGTCCTTCATCCCGTGCGCCCCGACCAAGGCCGCGCTGCTGTTCGACATGGTCGTCTCCTGCGCCTCGCTGCAGGGCATCTCCTGGCTGGAGGCGGCCGGCGCGATCGCCGCCGAGAACCAGGTGCTGCGCCTGATCGCCGACCGCGCGCGCATGCCCGAGACGGCCGGCGGCACCTTCGTCTCCGGCGGCTCGGCGGGCAACCTGTCCGCCCTCGTGGTCGCCCGCGACACCGCCCGCCGCCGCCTCGGCGTCGGTCCGGAGGCCCGGCTGCGGATCGCCGTCGCCGACCAGGTGCACTCCTCGGTCAAGAACACCTTCAACATCATCGGCGTCGAGGCCTTCAAGGTCCCGACCGTCAACCGGCAGTTCACCGGCGAGGCCCTGCGCGCCGCGCTCGCCGCCGACCCGAACCCCGAGACGGTGATCGCCGTCGTCGGCACCGCCGGCACCACCAACGAGGGCATCATCGACGACCTCGCGGGCCTGGCCGAGGTCGCCCGCGAGCGCGGGCTGTGGTTCCACGTGGACGGCGCCTACGGCGGCGCGGGCCTCTTCGCCCCCTCGGTGCGCGAGCGCTACAACGGCATCGAGCACGCCGACTCCTTCGTGGTCGACCCGCACAAGTGGCTGTTCGCCCCCTTCGACTGCGCCGCGCTGGTCTACCGCAACCCGCAGCTCGCCCGCGCCGTGCACACCCAGGACGCCTCCTACCTGGACGTCCTGCACACCGAGGGCGACGAGTGGAACCCCACCGACTACGCCTACCACCTGACCCGGCGCGCCCGCGGCCTGCCGCTCTGGTTCTCGCTGGCCGTGCACGGCGTCCAGGCCTACACCGACGCCATCGAGGCCGGCCTCACCCTCGCCCGGGACACCGCCCGGCTGATCCGCGAGAGCGACTACCTGGAGCTGCTGTTCGACCCGCAGCTCTCGGCGGTCTGCTTCAAGCGCAAGGGCTGGACCAACGACGACTACTACCGCTGGTCGCAGCAGCTGCTCGCGGACCAGATCGGCTTCGTCACCCCCACCGGCTGGGACGGCGAGACCGTCGCCCGCTTCGCCTTCCTGCACCCGGGCACCACCATGGAGATGGTCAGGGAGATCCTAGACACCATGGCCTGAGCCGCGACCGCCCGAGCCGGGGCCTCAGCTGTCGGCCCGACGGAACCCCTGCCGAGTACCACGGCGGGGGTTGCGCCGTTCACAGGAACGCCCGGCTCGGCAGGTACGGCATCGGCGGCCGCATCCCGCGCACCCCGACGAAGCCGCCGGCCCCCGGTGTCAGCCCGACCTCCAGCCCGACGTCCAGCGCCCACTCCTGCTCGGCGGTGAGGAACTCCACCCGCGCCTCGACCCCGTCCGGCACCCGGGCCAGCGCCTCGCGCAGCAGCCGGGCCGCGATCCGCTTGCTGGTGGCCGCCAGCAGCTCGACCGCGCCGCCGTCCCGGTAGCAGTAGCCGCTGCCGGCCAGCGCGTCGGCGATCAGCAGCTCCTCGAAGTGGCCCAGCATCAGCTCGTGGTCGGGCCCGTGCGCGGATCCGCGCAGCCGCCGGTCCACCGAGTCCAGCAGGTGCAGGTGGGTGGCGTTGCCGCGGTGCACCGGGATGTCGCCGGGGTCGAGCAGCCCGGTCCGGTCCACCCGCCCGGCCAGCCGCATCGCGGGGTGCAGGGTGAACCCGGCCAGCCGGTAGCGCCGTGCCGCCGCCGGGGAGTCCGAGGCGCAGGCCATCCCGCGCAGACAGCCCCGCGCGTGCGCCGCCGCCCGTTCCAGCAGCAGCCGCCCGACGCCCTTGCCCTGGGCGGACGGCCGCACGGCGTACAGGGAGGGCGACCACAGCCCCTCCCGGCGCATCGACAGCACCACCCCGACCGGTTCCCCGCCGCTCTCCGCCAGCCAGCAGCCCCCGGGGTCGGTGCGGGCCAGGTGTCTGGTCCGAGCCCCCTGCAGCGGCGTCGGCTTCGGCGCGGGGCCGGCCCCGCCGGGGCCGGCGAGCGCGGCGGCGGACAGCTCCTGGACGGCCTCCGCGTCCGCGGCGCTGTCCCTGACCGGGCGAAGGATCACGGGAACCATCCTGGCGTCCGGCGGGCCGCCGCGGGGCCGGTTCGCCCGGATCCGCGACCGGGGCGGTGCCCGTCGCTCCCGGGTTGTGCGAGCATGGGGAGCGTAGGGGCGCGGGTGCTACACCCGGCCCGCCGAAAACCAGCCGCGAACAGGCCGAAGAAATTCATCGCCGCCCGGGAAATGAAACCGGACGGCCGTTGGTTGGCACTGGCGGTAGATCGTCGTCAAGACCGGGAGAAAGCAGATGACCGTCCAGGACGAGACCACCGTCGAGAGTGGCATCCTCCTTACCGATGCCGCCGCGGCCAAGGTCAAGGCCTTGCTGGAGCAGGAAGGCCGCGAGGACCTCGCGCTGCGCGTCGCCGTCCAGCCCGGCGGCTGCTCCGGCCTGCGTTACCAGCTGTTCTTCGACGAGCGCTCGCTCGACGGCGACGTTCTCAAGGACTTCGGCGGTGTCAAGGTCGTCACCGACCGGATGAGCGCCCCGTACCTGGGTGGCGCCACCGTCGACTTCGTCGACACCATCGAGAAGCAGGGCTTCACCATCGACAACCCGAACGCCACCGGCTCCTGCGCCTGTGGCGACTCGTTCAGCTGAGTCGGTTGCGAAACAGCTGAGTCCAGCTGAGTGCGCTGCGAAAGGCGGCCCCGGGAGCTCCCGGGGCCGCCTTTTCGTCGTCCGCGCGCCCGCGGGCGGCCCCTACTGGCCCGCGACGTCCGGGGTCACCGGGTCCGGCCCCGCGTGCGGGTCGGCCTCCAGCGGCAGGTCCTGACCGCTGGTCCGGTCGACCACCGTCCGCCCGGCCAGCGGCGAGCGCAGATCGGCCGACACCGACTGCCGCTTGGCCAGCGCGTTGCAGACCTGCCCGGGCTGTACGGCGGGCGGGCCCGACACGATCGTGACGTCCACCCGGCCCGGCTGCGACTCGTCCGCCTTCAGCGCGTACTTGGTGCAGACCCCGCCGAAGAAGTACACGGTCAGCTTGGTGGTGCCGTCCACCCGGTAGGCGACCGGCGGGCGGGTGGGCGAGCCCGAACCGTTCGGGTTGGGCTCACCCGGCGCGATCCCGTTGCCCGGGGGAGTGGCCGGAACCGGCTGCCCGGGCGCCGGCGAGGCCGGGGTGGGGGCGGGGCCGGTCGGTGGCTGGGCCGGTCGGCCGGAGTCCGGTGGGCTGCCCGGCTCGGTCGCCCCGGACGGGCTGCCAGAGGGCGCCGGGGCCTGCGGGGCGGTGCTCGCCGAGGCCGAGGCACCGGCCGTGCCCGTCGCCGAGTCCGAAGCGGACTTGCCGTCCCCGTTGCAACCGGCCACCGTCATCACCGCCGCCAGCGCCAGACTCGCCAGGGCCACCGCCCGCCGACCGCGCCGGGGCATCGTCTCCAGATCCATCTGCACATCCTCCCGAGGGCTCAGCGGCGCCGCCTGCTCGGCCGCTCCGCGCGGATGTGACGTGCTCCGGACGGATCCGGTTCCCGCTCGGATCCCGCCGGGTTCACAGACCGTACTCGGCCATTCCCGCGACCATCCGCTGCGCCCCGGACGGAATCCGGAACCCGGCGGACGCGACGGCCTCGGGCTCCGGGCCGGCCGTCAGCGGCGGCCAGAACCGGAGCAGTCGCCGGGAGGAGTCCACCAGGGCGTCGAGGGTCTCGCCGTCCTCGGTCCGCAGGACGGGCAGCGGGGAGTGCTCGGTCACCATCGGGCATCGCTCCGATCAAGGGCCGTGGCGGCACTGCCCCGGCCGACGTCGGGGCCCGCCCGCACGGCGGGCCTCCTGTGGCCGACCCTAGGCCGGGGTTCGTCCCGCCCACCAGTGCTACCCGGAGGTAGTACACGTTCGACGGCAGGGAGTGCCACCATGGCCGTGCGGGCGCCAACTTGCGGCACTCTTGCCGGAGCCCGCCCCGGCGCCGGGTACCGTGAGTGGGTTCACCCCCGCCTGCCCGTTGGCCCCGCCGCCATCCAGAGGAGACCTTCCGTGCGTATCGCCGTCGCCGGCTCGATCGCCACCGACCACCTGATGACGTTCCCCGGCCGGTTCGCCGACCAGCTGGTCGCCGAGCAGCTGCACACCGTGTCGCTGTCGTTCCTGGTCGACACCCTGGACATCCGCCGCGGCGGCGTCGCGCCGAACATCGCCTTCGGCATGGGTGTGCTCGGGCTCCGCCCGGTTCTGGTCGGCGCCGCCGGCGCGGACTTCGCCGAGTACCGCAGCTGGCTTGAGCGCAACAACGTGGACTGCGACTCCGTCCACATCTCCGAGACCCGGCACACCGCCCGCTTCATGTGCACCACGGACGAGGACCACAACCAGATCGCCTCGTTCTACACCGGCGCCATGGCCGAGGCCCGCAGCATCGAGCTGAAGCCGATCGCCGACCGCGTCGGCGGCCTGGACCTCGTCCTGATCGGCGCCGACGACCCGCAGGGCATGGTCCGCCACACCCAGGAGTGCCGCACCCGCGGCTACGCCTTCGCCGCCGACCCCTCCCAGCAGCTGGCCCGCCTGGATGGTGACGACATCCGCGAGATCGTGGACGGCGCCGCGTACCTCTTCACCAACGAGTACGAGGCCGCGCTGATCGAGACCAAGACCGGCTGGGACGCCGAGGAGCTGCTCACCCGCGTCGGCACCCGGATCACCACCCTGGGCAGCAAGGGCGTGCGGATCGACCGCAAGGGCGAGGCCTCGATCCTGGTCGGCTGCGCCCAGGAGGAGGCGAAGGTCGACCCGACCGGCGTCGGCGACGCCTTCCGGGCCGGCTTCCTGGCGGGCCTGTCCTGGGAGCTCGACCTGGAGCGCGCCGCCCAGCTCGGCTGCATGCTCGCCACCCTGGTGATCGAGACCGTCGGCACCCAGGAGTACGAGCTGCGCCCGGCCGCCTTCCTGAAGCGCTTCGAGGGCGCCTACGGTGCCGAGGCCGGCGCCGAGATCCGCGCGCACCTGGTCAAGTAGTCCGCCGCACGAGGTAGGCCGAGCCCCGGCCGCCGCCGTAGTCGGCGGCCGGGGCCTCACCCGCGTACTCCTGCCCGCGCATCTGGCACCAGGCGGGGATGTCCAGCCGGGCCGCCTCGTCGTCCGACAGCACGACGACGGTGCCGCCCGGGGAGACCTCCCCGATCCGCTTCGCCAGCTCGATCACCGGCAGCGGGCAGCGCTTGCCCAGCGCGTCGATCACCAGCGGCGCGGCCTGCGCGGGAGCCGCCTCCGGCGCCGGGAGGTCCAGCCCGAGCGGCGCCCGGACGCCGGCCACCAGCTCCGGCAGCACGGCGAGGAAGCGCTCCACGTCCGCCTCGGCCGTCCCGTACGGCAGCGAGACCCGGACGTTCCCCTCGGTGAGCACCCCCATCGCGGCCAGCACGTGGCTGGGCGTCAGCGTCGAGGAGGTGCAGGAGGAACCGGAGGAGACCGCGAAGCCCGCCCGGTCCAGCTCGGTCAGCAGCACCTCGCCGTCCACGTACAGGCAGGAGAAGGTGACGATGTGCGGCAGCCGCCGCACCGGGTCGCCGACCACCTCGACCTCGGGCACCAACTGCGGCACCCGGGCCCGGATCCGCTCCACCAGCGCGTGCAGCCGGGCGTTCTCCTGCTCGGCCCCGGCCCGTACCGCGCGCAGCGACGCGGCCGCGGCCACGATCGCCGGGATGTTGACGTAGCCGGGCACCCGGCCGCCCTCGCGCTCGTCGGCCGGCAGCGGCGAGGCGTACCGGACGCCCTTGCGCACGGCCAGTACCCCGACCCCGGGCGGGCCGCCCCACTTGTGCGCGCTCGCCGTCAGCAGTGACCAGCCGGCCGGGACGTCCACCCGCCCGGCGCTCTGCGCCGCGTCCACCAGCAGCGGGACGCCGGCCTCGGCGCACCGCGCGGCGACCTCGCCGACCGGCTGGACGGTCCCCACCTCGTGGTTGGCGCTCTGCAGCGCGGCCAGTGCGGTGTCCGGGCGCAGCAGCGCGCCGAAGGACTCCGGGTCGACCCGTCCGCCCCGGTCCACCGGCACCACCGTGACCTCGCCGCCCGCGTCCTGGTGCCGCTCGGCGACGTGGAGCACGCTGGAGTGCTCCACCGCCGAGTGCACCAGGTGGCCGCCGCGCCGCCGGTTCCCGGCCAGGGCGCCCAGCAGGCCGAGTTGGACGGCCTGCGTCCCGCTCGCGGTGAAGGCGATCTCGTCGGTCCGGGCGCCCAGCACCGCGGCGACCGTCTCCCGGGCGGCGTCCAGCAGCATCCGGGCCTGCCGGCCGGAGCGGTACAGCCGGGCCGGATCGGCCCAGCCCTCGTCCAGGGCGGCGGTGAGCGCCTGCCGGGCGACTGGGTGCAGAGGGGCCGTCGAGGCCGCGTCGAAGTACACGGTCACATTTAACGGCACACCGGGGGCTCGTCCAGGTGCGGCGGCGCGGCTCACCCACCGTCAGTCGATCACCCCGAATGTCCGCTTCGTCCACGTCCGACGGGTCGTCACGGGCAGGCTCCGAGGTCATCCCCCGATCGGGCGTACGGACCTCGAATGCCTACGATGACCTGCGACGCAGCCACTGCCGGGCCTGATCGGGCTAGCGGGCGGCGCGTTACCGGGGGCTGCCCGTCAGGAGCGCATAAGGCTGGAGTAGGGTTTGGCCCGCATAAGCATTCAAACCGTGCCCGTGGTCGGGTCGCCGGGGAGGCTCACACTCCTCCCCGGGGCGACGCGAAGGCGGGCGAGACTTCGGGAAGGCGCTACGTGAGTCCCAACGGCTCCGACCGCTCGCCGCGGCGCACGATGCGGCGGAAGCTGCCTCAGGCGCTGGCACTGGGCCTCGTCATCGCGACCGCCACCGGCTGCTCGGCCAACGACCTCCCCAGGCTTGGCCTCCCGAGCCCCGTCACCAAGGAAGGGCCGATGGTCCTCCAGATGTGGCAGGGGTCCTGGATCGCGGCGCTGGTGGTCGGCGTACTGATGTGGGGTCTGATCATCTGGAGCGTGATCTTCCACCGGCGCAAGCGCACCGGCGTGGAGATCCCTCCGCAGACCCGGTACAACGTGCCCATCGAGGCGCTCTACACCGCGGTCCCCATCATCATCGTCTCGGTGCTCTTCTACTTCGTCGCCCGCGACGAGAACAAGCTGACGCACGTCTCCGAGAAGCCGCAGCACTACGTCAACGTGGTCGGCTTCCAGTGGAGCTGGGCGTTCAACTACGAGAACACCGAGACTCCCGACCCGGCCAACAAGGACGCCGCGTACGAGGTCGGTACGCCCAAGGATGTCCCGACGCTCTGGCTGCCGGTCAACGAGACGGTGCAGTTCCGTCTCACCTCGCGTGACGTCATCCACGACTTCTGGCCCGTCAACTTCATGATGAAGATGGACGTCGTGCCGGGCGTGGTGAACAAGTTCGAGGTCACTCCGACCGTCAAGGGCGAGTACATGGGCAAGTGTGCCGAGCTCTGCGGCGTCGACCACTCGCGCATGCTGTTCAACGTCAAGGTCGTCGACCGCGCCGAGTACGACAAGCACCTGGCCGACCTTCGCGGCAAGGGCCAGAACGGCTCGGTGCCCTCCGGCCTCATCGGCATGGGAAGTGAAGAGAAGTGACCATCCTCAACGAGCCCGCCGCGGCCGGCGGGGGCGCCGGTGCCGTCACGGTCGGGGCGCAGCGGACCCGGAAGCCGGGTTCGACCATCATCAAGTGGCTCACCACCACTGACCACAAGACGATCGGCACCCTGTACCTGGGCACGTCGTTCGCCTTCTTCCTGATCGGTGGCATCCTCGCCCTGGTCATGCGTGCCGAGCTGGCTCGTCCCGGGACTCAGATCCTGTCGAACGAGCAGTTCAACCAGGCGTTCACGATGCACGGCACGATCATGCTGCTGATGTTCGCGACGCCGCTGTTCGCGGGCTTCGCAAACTGGATCATGCCGCTGCAGATCGGCGCCCCGGATGTGGCGTTCCCGCGTCTGAACATGTTCGCGTACTGGCTGTACCTCTTCGGTTCGACCATCGCGGTGTCCGGCTTCCTGACCCCGAACGGCGCCGCCAACTTCGGCTGGTTCGCCTACTCCCCGCTGTCCGACGCGGTGCACTCGCCCGGCGTCGGCGGCGACATGTGGATCATGGGTCTGGCCTTCTCCGGCTTCGGCACGATCCTCGGTGCGGTCAACTTCATCACCACGATCATCTGCATGCGCGCCCCGGGCATGACGATGTTCCGGATGTCGATCTTCGTCTGGAACGTCCTGCTGACCTCGGTGCTGGTCCTGCTGGCCTTCCCGGTCCTGGCCGCCGCGCTGTTCGCCCTGGAGGCCGACCGCAAGTTCGGCGCCCACGTCTTCGACCCCGCCAACGGCGGGGCGATGCTGTGGCAGCACCTGTTCTGGTTCTTCGGCCACCCCGAGGTGTACATCATCGCGCTGCCGTTCTTCGGCATCGTGTCCGAGATCATCCCGGTCTTCAGCCGCAAGCCGATGTTCGGCTACTCCGGCCTGATCGCGGCCACCATCGCGATCGCCGGCCTGTCCGTGACGGTGTGGGCGCACCACATGTACGTCACCGGACAGGTACTGCTGCCGTTCTTCTCCTTCATGACCTTCCTGATCGCGGTCCCGACCGGTGTGAAGTTCTTCAACTGGGTCGGCACCATGTGGAAGGGCTCGCTGAGCTTCGAGACCCCGATGCTCTGGACGGTCGGCTTCCTGGTCACGTTCCTCTTCGGCGGTCTGACGGGTGTCCTGCTGGCCTCCCCGCCGATCGACTTCCACGTCTCGGACTCGTACTTCGTCGTCGCCCACTTCCACTACGTGGTCTTCGGCACCGTCGTGTTCGCGATGTTCGCCGGCTTCCACTTCTGGTGGCCGAAGATGACCGGCAAGATGCTGGACGAGCGCCTCGGCAAGATCACCTTCTGGACGCTGTTCTTCGGCTTCCACACCACCTTCCTGGTGCAGCACTGGCTCGGCGCGGAGGGCATGCCCCGCCGCTACGCCGACTACCTGGCCTCGGACGGGTTCACCACCCTGAACACCGTCTCGACCATCGGCTCCTTCGTGCTCGGCCTGTCGATCCTGCCGTTCCTCTACAACGTCTGGAAGACCGCCAAGTACGGCGAGAAGGTCGCCGTGGACGACCCGTGGGGCTTCGGCCGCTCCCTGGAGTGGGCGACCTCCTGCCCGCCGCCGCGGCACAACTTCCTCACCCTGCCCCGGATCCGCTCCGAATCCCCGGCCTTCGACCTGCACCACCCGGAGATCGCCGCGCTGGACTACCTGGAGAACCACGGTGAGCCGGCCAAGCACCTCGCCGGTGTGACCCCGGCGAAGTACGACGCCCCGAAGCTGGGCAAGGGCAAGCAGGAGGGTGACGCCTGATGAAGGAACAGGGGAAGATCTTCCTCGGTCTGTCGGTCTTCGTGCTGGCCATGGCCATCACCTACGGCCTGTGGACCAACCACTCGGGCCCGGGTCTGGAGGCGGCCGGTACCACCGCGCTGTTCCTGGCCTTCGCGCTCTGCGCCTTCATCGGGTACTACCTCGCCTTCACCGCCCGCCGGGTGGACAGCGGCGCGGGTGACAACCCCGAGGCCGAGGTCGCGGACGACGCCGGTGAGCTGGGCTTCTTCGCCCCGCACAGCTGGCAGCCGCTCTCGCTGGCGCTCGGTGGCGCGCTCGCCTTCCTGGGCGTGATCTTCGGCTGGTGGCTGATGTTCTGGGCCGCCCCGATCATCCTGATCGGCATCTTCGGATGGGTCTTCGAGTTCTACCGGGGCGAGAACCAGAACCAGTAGGGTTCCGCACTCCGACACCAGGGCCGGTCCTCCCGCACGGGAGGACCGGCCCTGGTGCGTCTCCGGGGGGCGGCTTCACTCAGCCGGCCGAACGGATGGTCCCTCGGATGTCGCTCCGCCAGCAGGCGTTCCTACGATCTGATCAATCGTGCGAACCCTCGGAGGCGGTCATGGCCGACAGGCGCGGAATCGCAGCTATCGGCGGCATCTCGCTGACCCTCGCAGTACTGGCCCCGCTGGCCGCCTGCTCGTCCGGTGACGACCAGCCCGCCGGGCCGCACCGGATCGACGCGGCCCCGCTGGTCCACCTCTCGGCGGACGACCGGGTCGACCCCTCCCAGCCGGTCTCGGTGACCGCGGTGGCGGGCAGCCGGCTCACCGACGTCACCGTGGTCGGCCCGGACGGCCGGGTGGTCGCCGGCCGGCTCGCCGACGACCAGCGCAGCTGGCAGACCACCGGCCGGCTGAAGGCCGCCACCGCGTACTCCGTGCGCATCTCCGCCGACGACGGCAAGGGTGGCCGCGGCGACACCACCGCGAAGTTCAGCACGCTCGCCGCCCAGCGGCTGCTCACCGCCAAGCTCGGCCCGGACTCCTCCGGCAGCGGCGTCTACGGCGTGGGCCAGCCGCTCACCGTGCAGCTCTCCGAGGCCGTGAAGGACCCGCAGGCCCGCCAGGAGGTCGAGCGCGACCTGACCGTCACCTCCAGGCCCGCCGTCACCGGCGCCTGGTACTGGGTGGACGACAAGAACCTGCACTTCCGCCCGGAGGACTACTGGCCGGCCGGTACGACCGTCGCGCTGGCCTTCGACGGCACCGGCAGCCGGATCGCGGACGGCCTCTACGGGGGCGACCGCAGCGCGCTGAAGCTGCGGATCGGGGAACGGGTGGAGTCGGTGGTCGACGCGGCCGCCCACGAGCTCACCCTGAAGCGCGACGGAGAGGTCGTGCGGACCATCCCGGTCACCACCGGCAAGCCCGGCTTCGACACCCGCAACGGCATCAAGGTGGTGCTCGGCCAGGAGAAGGCCGTCCGGATGAACGGCGAGACCATCGGCATAGCCGCCGGCAGCACGGAGTCGTACGACCTCGACGTGAAGTGGGCCACCCGGGTGACCTGGAGCGGCGAGTACGTCCACGCGGCGCCCTGGTCGGTCGGCTCGCAGGGCGTGGAGAACGTCAGCCACGGCTGTACGGGCATGAGCACCGACAACGCCAAGTGGTTCTACGACAACACCCGGGTGGGGGACCTGGTGACGGTCGTCAACAGCCGAGGCGCCCAGATGGAGCCCTTCGGCAACGGCTTCGGGGACTGGAACGTCGACTGGACCGACTGGGTCAAGCACGGCGCCATCGGACAGCCCCTCAGCACCACCGCACCGCCCGCCCAGGCTCCGGCCTCGGGGATGATCCGTCCGGAGATCTGAGCCCCCTCCCGAGCCCTCCCGAGCCCTCCGAGCCCTGGCCCCCGGCCCCTCCTAGGACTCGGGGTAGGCCAGCCCCAGGGCGGTGACCACCGCGGCCAGCGCGTCGGCGTGGGAGAGCCCGAGGCGGTTCGCGTGCTCGGCGTACTCGGTGGCGGCCGCGGCGGCCAGCCGGTGCGCGGTGTCCCCGGCGGCGGCGATCAGGGTGCCGCGCCGGCCGTGGGTCTCCACCACGCCGTCCGCCTCCAGCTCCCGGTACGCCCGGGCGACCGTCCCGGCCGCCAGCCCGAGCTCCTCGGCGAGGGCCCGTACGGTCGGCAGCCGCAGCCCGGTCGGCAGTTCGCCGGAGCGGGCCCGGTCGGCGATCTGGGCGCGGATCTGCTCGTACGGGGGAGTGGCGGAGGCGGGGTCGACGGAGAGCTGCACGGGTGCTCCTGGTGGCGCGGGCGGGTACCGGAAAGCCCGAGGGCCGCCGACCAGATGAACTCTGGTCAGCGGCCCTCGGGATGACGCGGGGGGTGCGTACGGGATCAGTGGTGGCCGTGGCCGCTGGTGATCTCGTGGTGCTCCTCGGCGGTGGGCTTGGGGATCTGGCTGCCCTCGCCGTAGAAGCCGCGGGACAGCTTGGCCCGGGTGCGGGTGACGGCGCCGGCCTTGCGGGCCACGCCGTTCTCGTCCGCCTGGGCCGGCAGCTCGACCGGCTGGTTCTGGTCGTGCGCCGTGAGCTTGAACAGGTCCTTCTGCGGCAGCTGGGCGTGCACCTCGACGAACTCGCCGTGCGGCAGGCGCTTGATGACGCCCGTCTCGCGGCCGTGCAGCACCTTCTCCTTGTCACGGCGCTGGAGGCCGAGGCACCAGCGCTTGGTGATGATGAAGACGATGACCGGGACCGCGAAGAAGCCGACGCGGACGAAGTAGGTGATCGAGTTGATCGACAGGTGGAGGTGGGTGGCGAACAGGTCGTTGCCACCACCGACCAGCAGCACCAGGTACAGGCTGATCCAGGCGGCACCCAGGGCGGTGCGGACCGGGGCGTTGCGCGGGCGGTCCAGGATGTGGTGCTCGCGCTTGTCGCCGGTGATCCAGCCCTCGATGAACGGGTAGACCGCGATCGCGACCAGGACCAGCGGGAAGATCATCAGCGGGACGAAGACACCCAGGTTCAGGGTGTGGCCCCACAGGCTGATCTCCCAGCCCGGCATGACACGGATCAGACCCTCGGAGAAGCCCATGTACCAGTCGGGCTGGGCGTCGGTGGACACCTGGTCCGGGCGGTACGGGCCGTAGGCCCAGATCGGGTTGATCGTGGCGATCGCCGAGATGGCGGCGATCAGACCGAACACCAGGAAGAAGAAGCCACCGGCCTTGGCCATGTAGACCGGCATCAGCGGCATGCCGACGACGTTCTTCTCGGTCTTGCCCGGGCCCGCCCACTGGGTGTGCTTGTGGTAGAAGACCAGGATCAGGTGCGCGACCAGCAGGCCGAGCATGATGCCGGGGATCAGCAGCACGTGGATGGTGAAGAACCGCGGCACGATGTCGTGGCCGGGGAACTCGCCCCCGAACAGGAACATCTGGACGTAGGTGCCCACCAGCGGGACGGCGAGGATCGCGCCTTCCATGAAGCGGATACCGGTACCCGACAGCAGGTCGTCCGGCAGCGAGTAGCCGAAGAAGCCGTCGAACATGCCCAGGACCAGCAGCAGGAAGCCGAAGACCCAGTTGATCTCACGCGGCTTGCGGAACGCGCCGGTGAAGAACACGCGCATCATGTGCACGAGCATCGCGGCCACGAAGACCAGGGCGGCCCAGTGGTGGATCTGACGGATCAGCAGCCCGCCGCGGACCTCGAAGCTGATGTCCACCGTCGAGGCGTAGGCCTGCGACATCCCGATGCCCTTGAGGGGCACGTACGAGCCGTTGTAGACGACCTCGGCCATCGACGGCTTGAAGAACAGCGTCAGGTAGACGCCGGTCAGGATGATGATGACGAACGTGTAGAGGCAGATCTCGCCCAGCATGAAGGACCAGTGGTCCGGGAAGATCTTCCGCAGGTTGGCCTTGGCGAGGGAGTAGATCCCCAGCCGGCCGTCCGTCCAGTCAGCCGCGGCTTCCCACTTGTTGGCGGGCTTGGCACGCGTGCTGGACGGCTTGGCGGCACCGGTGGTGGTGCTGCTCGCGCTACTCATCGAGCACGCTCCCAGAAGCTCGGGCCGACAGGCTTCGCGAAGTCGCCGGTGGCGACCAGGTTGCCCTTGTCGTCAGTGGTGATCTTCAGCTGCGGCAGCGGGTGGCCGGCCGGGCCGAAGATGACGCGCGCGCCGTCCGCCAGGTCGAAGGTCGACTGGTGGCAGGGGCAGAGCGCGTGGTGGGTCTGCTGCTCGTACAGGCTGATCGGGCAGCCGACGTGGGTGCAGATCTTCGAGTAGGCGAGGATGCCCTCGAAGCCCAGCTCCTTGGACTTGTCGTCCTTGATGTCGTCGGGCGCGATGCGCACCAGCATCAGGGCGTCCTTGGCGATGCGCTGCTGGAAGTCCTCGCTGTGCGTGGACAGCCCCTCCGGCATGGCGAAGGTCAGCGAACCGATGGCGATGTCCTCGGGCTTCATCGGCTGCATGGTGTTCATGTTGATGAGCGGCAGCGGCTTGGCCTGCGAGGCCTCCTTCCAGCCGGTCTCCTGGAGCTTCTTCTCCGGGAGCGGGCCGAGGTCGCGGAGCAGGACCACGCCGGAGAGCGGGACCAGCGCCATCGAGCCGATGAGGGTGTTGCGGATCATCTTGCGGCGGCCGAAGCCGGACTCCGCGGCACCGGTCTTGAACTGGTCGATGACGTCCGCGCGGACCTCGTCGTCAGCCTCGATCGGGTGGCGCTCGGCCGGCAGCTCGACGTCCGACATCAGCGTGCGGGCCCAGTGGACCGCACCCGCGCCGATCATGAACAGCGCGACGCCCAGGGTCAGACCCAGCGCGAAGTTCAGCGCGCTGACGTGACCCAGCGGGAAGATGAAGACGATCTTGTCCGGGTCGATGGCCACGTACGAGGCGATGAAGCCGACGGTGGCGACCATCGAGATCACGAACATCAGCGAGACCTGGCGCTCGGCGCGCTTGGCGGCCTGCTCGTCGATGTCGGTGCGACGGGGCTCGTGGGCCGGCAGGCCCGGGTCGGCGAACGGGTCGCCGTGGTGGGCCACCTCGCCGGCGGAGCCGTGTGACTCCGGGAGCTTCTCTTCTGACATGTCGTGGCTCATGACTTCTTGGCCTTGGTGGTGTGGGCGGCGACCCAGATCGCGACCGCGATGAGCGTGCCGAGGCCGAAGATCCAGCCGAACAGGCCCTCGGTCACCGGACCGAGGCTGCCCAGCGTGAGACCACCGGGGTTGGGCTCATCGGAGGTGGTGTGGCGGACGAAGGCCACGATCTGCTTCTTCTGGTCCTCGGGCATGGTGGTGTCCGGGAACGACGGCATGTTCTGCGGGCCGGTCTGCATGGCCTCGTAGATGTGCTTGGAGTCCACGCCCTCCAGCGACGGGGCGTACTTGCCCTTGGTCAGGGCACCACCCTGGCCGGCGAAGTTGTGGCACTGGGCGCAGTTGGTGCGGAACAGCTCGCCGCCCTTGGAGATGTCCTCCGGGTTGGTCGAGGTGTACTGCTCCTCCTTCGGGGTCACCGGGCCGGGGCCGAGCGAAGCGACGAAGGCCGCGAGCTGGTCGATCTCGGCCTGCGAGTAGATGTTCTTCTTGCGCGGGACCTGGGCGCCGGGCTGCTGGGCCGGCATGCGGCCGGTGCCGACCTGGAAGTCGACGGAGGCGGAGCCGACGCCGACCAGGCTGGGACCGTCGCTGCCGCCCTGGCCGTTCAGGCCGTGGCAGGAGGAGCAGCCCACGGCGAAGAGCTTCTTGCCCTCATCGATCGCGAGCGACTGCGCGGCGACGTCGGCCTGCGCCTTGCCGGCGGGCGCGAACGCGGCGTACAGCCCCCCGGTTGCCGCCAGGGCGAGAAGTAGGACGACCAGCGCCGCCAATGGGTGGCGCCGTCGTGCGGAGAGCTTTTTCACGGAATAACCCCGGTGTCAGGATCTGGTCGACTGGTGGGTGCACCCGGCGGCCGGTCTGGCCGGCACGAGGCTGCCTGTCTAGGGCTGCGCGCGCGGTCGGTCGGTGGGAGCTTCGGCACCGGCAGAAGCGGCCCGTCGCCGGTGAGGGCGGGGGCCGCAGCCGGTGGCCAGCGACCTGATCAGCTGGTTACTTGATCAGGTAGATGGTCGCGAACAGGCCGATCCACACGACGTCGACGAAGTGCCAGTAGTACGACACGACGATCGCGGCGGTGGCCTGCTCGTGCGTGAAGCGCTTGGCTGCGTACGTCCGTCCCAGGACCAGCAGGAAGGCGATCAGACCACCCGTCACGTGCAGGCCGTGGAAGCCGGTGGTCAGGTAGAACACCGTGCCGTACGGGTCGGAGGACAGCGACAGGCCGTCCTTCTTGACCAGCTCGGTGTACTCGAAGACCTGGCCGCCGATGAAGACCGCGCCCATCATGAAGGTGATGATGAACCACATGCGGAGCTTCTTCACGTCACCGCGCTCGGCGGCGAACACGCCGAGCTGGCAGGTCAGCGAGGAGAGCACCAGGACAGTGGTGTTGACCGAGGAGAACGGCACGTTGAGGGCGTGAGCCTTCTCGGTCCAGAACTCGGCTCCCTTGACGGAGCGGAGCGTGAAGTACATCGCGAAGAGGGCCGCGAAGAACATCAACTCGGAACTGAGCCAGACGATCGTTCCGACGCTGACCATGTTCGGCCGGTTGACCGATCCGTGCGCGTGCCCGGTTTCTACTGCTGTTGCTGTCGCCACGACGGACATTATGTCGGTCCCTTATTCCGTCTTCACGTCGGGGGGTGTCCCTCGGAGTGTCCGGTGCGTGCGGTATGCCCGCTTGGGGGGCGGCGGGGCGCCCGTACGGGGGCTGAGCAGCGGCGTGTCCCTTTTCTGACGGTTCCTCGGAGCGGCCGGTGACCCCGTTGCCCGGCGGGTCGTTGCACGGTCGGAGCAGCCCTGGGCGGTAGGAGGGGGCGCCCGGGTCGGCCGTACGGGTGGACCGGGCCGGTCCGGGTGACGGGCCGTCCTCCGGGCGGGCGAGCCCCGGGCGCGGCGGCTTGAGGAGGAAGGTGCGCGAGGGGCACTCGGCGCGGGGTGATCGGGAGTAGCATCCGGGTCAGGCGAACGTGGTCCGGATCACACTTGAGGGAGCAGGGTCCATGGCGTACACGACCGACGAGACGCTCACCGTCCTCGTCTACAGCGATGACCGAAACACCCGTGAGCAGGTGCTGACGGCGCTCGGCCGCCGGCCCGCCGAGGATCTTCCGGAGCTGTCCTACCTGGAGTGCGCGACCACCCCCGCGGTGCTCAAGGCGCTGGAGAAGGGCGGGGTGGACCTCTGCGTGCTGGACGGCGAGGCGGTGCCGGCCGGCGGACTGGGGCTCGGGCGCCAGCTCAAGGACGAGATCTACGGCTGCCCGCCCGTGCTGGTGCTGATCGGCCGGCCGCAGGACTCCTGGCTCGCCGCCTGGAGCCGGGCCGACGCCGCGATCTCCCACCCGGTGGAGCCGGTGGCGCTGGCCGGGGCCGTCGCCACCCTGCTGCGGGCGCGGCTGGCGAAGCGGGCTCCGGCCGCCCGCTGAGCGGCGGCGTCTCAGTAGTGGAGATGGCAAGGCCGTAGGCGCCCCGCCGCTCGATAGGCTGACTCCCATCCGTACGGACGTCCCCCGCACGGCGGGGGACCGACAACAGCTGGAGTCAGCCATGGTGAACGTGAACCCTGCGAACGGCGGTAGCGACCCCGCGCAGGTGGTCCGCTCCTGGCCGGACCTCCTGGCGGCGCTGTTGAAGGGGGAGGACCTCGACCGCTCGTCCACCGCGTGGGCGATGGACCGGATCATGAGCGGCGAGGCGTCCCCCGTCCAGGTGGCCGGCCTGATGATCGCGCTGCGGGCCAAGGGCGAGACGGTCGACGAGGTCACCGGCCTGGTGGACGCGATGTACCTGCACGCCGAGCCGCTGGACATCCCGGGCCCGGCGGTGGACATCGTCGGCACCGGCGGCGACCGGGCGAAGACCGTCAACATCTCCACCATGTCGGCGATCGTCGCGGCGGCGGCCGGCGCCAAGGTGGTCAAGCACGGCAACCGGGCCGCCTCCTCGTCCAGCGGCTCCTCGGACGTGCTGGAGAAGCTCGGCGTGGCGCTGGACCTGTCCTCCCGGCGGGTCGCCGAGGTGGCCGAGGAGGTCGGGCTCACCTTCTGCTTCGCGGCGAAGTTCCACCCCTCGATGCGGCACGCCGCCACCGCCCGGCGCGACCTCGGGGTGCCGACCGCCTTCAACATCCTCGGCCCGCTGACCAACCCGGCCAAGGTCACCGCGCACGCCGTCGGCTGCTTCGACACCCGGCTCGCCGGGCTGATCGCCGGGGTGCTCGCCCGGCGCGGCTCGACGGCGCTGGTCTTCCGCGGCGACGACGGGCTGGACGAACTGACCATCACCACCACCTCACAGGTGTGGGTGGTGCGCGACGGGACGGTCACCGAGACCTCCTTCGACCCACGGGACGTCGGCATCGGTCTGGTCGGCATCGAGACGCTGCGCGGCGGGGATCCCGCGTACAACGCGGAGGTCGCGCGCCGGCTGCTGGCCGGGGAGCGCGGGCCGGTGCGGGACGCCGTCCTGCTGAACACCGCGGCGGCGCTGGTCGCGCTCGACCTGGGCGACGCGCCGCTGACGGAGCAGCTCGCGACGGGCATGGCGCGGGCCTCGGCGGCCGTCGACTCCGGCGCCGCGCAGGAGCTGCTGCGGCGTTGGTCGGAGGCCACCAGCCGGAGCTGAAGCGGTAGTTGGGAGCCCGTGTCGGACGAGCCGGCGCGGGCTCCCGGCCTGTCCGGATGGTGGATGCCCGTTTGACCACCCGCCGGACGCGACCTAGAGTCTTCGGCAGGTCATGAGCGACAGCGCCAAGCCCCAGCTTGCTGTCCGGCAACCCTCCGTCCGTGGCGGGGTGCCCTGGGTGAGGACCGGGTCGCCACGGCAAGCCGTCCGTGCGACAAGCGCGGACGCCCGACGACTGACACTCCCGGGGGTCCATCACCCCGAAGGAGTGCATCCCCATGCCGGTCGCCACCGAAATCTGTGCCCCCCTCGCCGTCCTCGGCGCCGACGTCCAGGTCCCGCTCGCCAGCGGTGCGAAGGTCGGCTACGCGGCGCTCGACTACGCGGCCAGCGCGCCGGCGCTGCAGCGGGTGTGGGACGACGTCGCCGCGTACGCGCCGTACTACGGCAGCGTGCACCGCGGGGCCGGGTACCTCTCGCAGCTGTCCACCGACCTCTTCGAGCAGAGCCGCCGCACCGTCGCCGAGTTCCTCGACCTGCGCGAGGGCGACCAGGTGGTCTTCACCCGGGCCACCACCGACTCGCTCAACCTGCTGGCCGCCGCCGTCCCGGCCGGCACCCGGGTGTTCGCCTTCGAGACCGAGCACCACGCCTCCCTGCTGCCCTGGGCGCACGCCGGACTGGACGTCACCTACCTGCGGGCGCCGCGCTCGCGGGCCGAGGCGGTGGTGGCCCTGGACGCCGCGCTCGCCGAGGCGCCCGAGGGCCCCAAGCTGCTCTGCGTCACCGGCGCGTCCAACGTGACCGGCGAGCTGTGGCCGGTCGCCGAGCTGACCCGGACCGCGCACCGGCACGGCGCCCGGGTGGTGCTGGACGCCGCCCAGCTGGCCCCGCACCACCGGGTCTCGGTGCGCGAGCTGGACGTCGACTGGATCGCCTTCTCCGGCCACAAGATCTACGCGCCGTTCGGCGCCGGGGTGCTGGCCGGCCGGGCGGACTGGCTGGACGCGGCCGAGCCGTACCTGGCCGGCGGCGGGGCGACCCGGACGGTGGCCCGGGAGACGGACGGCTCGGTGGCCGTGCAGTGGCACACCGGCCCGGCCCGGCACGAGGCCGGTTCGCCGAACGTCATCGGCGCGTACGCGATCGCCTCGGCCTGCCGGGCGCTGAGCGAGGCCGGCTTCGACGCCCTGGAGGCCCGGGAGCGGCAGCTGATCGCCCGGCTGACGGCGGGGCTGGCGGAGATCCCGCAGGTCAAGGTGCTGAACCTGTTCGGCTCCGACTCGGCGCGGGTGGGCGTGCTGTCCTTCGTCGTCCAGGGCTGGAACAGCTCGCACTTCTCGGCCGCGCTGTCCGCCGAGTACGGCATCGGCGTGCGCGACGGCCTCTTCTGCGCCCACCCGCTGGTGCGCACCCTGCTCGGGGACGAGGACGTGGCGGTCTCGGAGTGCGGCGCGCCGGAGCCCTCGCTGCCGGGCGAGCGCAGCCTGAACGCGATCCGGGTGAGCTTCGGCGCCGGGACGCCGGACGAGCACATCGACCGCTTCCTGACCGCCGTGCGCGAGCTGGTCACCGACGGCGCGTCGTGGAACTACCGCAACGAGGGCGGGCGTTGCGTCGTCGACACCCGGCGCGACGGCTGAGCGCCGGCTACTCGTCCAGGCCGAGGGCGAAGGCGGCTTCCAGGTCGTGCTGGGAGTAGGTGCGGAAGGCGATCTGGGTCTCGGTGTGGGCCACGCCCGGGACCTTGTTGACCCGGCCCGGGATGACGTCGGCCAGGTCGTCGTGATGGCGCACCCGGACCATCGCCACCAGGTCGTAGCCGCCCGTCACCGAGTACACCTCGCTGACGCCCTCGATCGCGGCGATGGCCTCGGCGATCTCCGGGATGCGGTCGACACTGGTCTTGATCAGGACGATGGCGGTGATCACTGTGCGGGCTCCTTTGTGGGGTGCGGCCAGCGTATCGGGCGTCAGCCGGGTCGTCGCGAGGGGTGGCGGGCCAGGGTGCAGGCGTAGAGGAAGCCGGCCGAGAAGCCGATCACGTGGACCAGGTAGGCCACCCCCGGGCCCGCCGAGTGCACCGACCACCACTGCAGGGCGAACCAGAGGCCGAGCACCAGCCAGGCCGGGAAGCGCAGCGGCAGGAAGAACAGCAGCGGGACGAGCGTGGTCACCCGGGAACGCGGGTGGAAGCGCAGGTAGGCGCCGAGGACGGCGGAGATCGCGCCGGAGGCCCCGATCAGCACCCGGGTGGAATCCGGCGAGTGCGCCTCGGCGAGCGCGAAGCCGTACGTCGCCAGGCTGCCGGCGGCCAGGTAGAAGACGGCGTACCGGGCCCGGCCCAGCCGCTGTTCGACGGTGGGGCCGAAGACGTGGAGGAAGAGCAGGTTGCCGAGCAGGTGCAGCCAGCCGGCGTGCAGGAAGAGGCCGCTGAGCGCGGACAGCGCCGGGTGCTTGCCCGGGGTCGGGGCGGCCGGGCAGCCGGGGACCGGGTCGGGCGCCTCGGCCAGCTGTTCGGAGGTCAGCGGCCGTCCGGTCAGGAGTTCGGCCGGGACGGCGCCCCAGCGCTGCTCGTACCGTTGCTCCGCGCAGACCCGGGCCTGACCGGTGCCGTACAGGGGGTTGAGCCCGGCGGCCGGGCCGATCAGGAAGACCAGGGTGTTGACCGCGATCAGGGCGTAGGTGACCGCCGGGGCGGGCGGCTGCGGCCGGCCGGCCCGCGCGGCGGTGTGGTCCGGGGCGGTGAGCGCCATGCGGCCAAGCATCCCGCCGGGCGCCGCTGGTGACACGGCGGTTTACGGCAGGTGGACTAGTCCGGCTATTCCGCTGACCGGTGGTCGCGGCGGATGCCCCAGGCAATAGGCTTGGGGCGGGCAATCCCGCCTCCCGCCGCCGACGCCGGGGCTTCGGGGGGAGCGCCTGGCCCACGCAGGGACCACCCGAGAGGACCCCCCGATGACCGTCCCCGCCCTGACCGCCGAGACGCGCTGGCGCTGCACGCTGTGCGGCAACCTCACCCGCTTCGACGTGACCCGCACCGCGCGGGTGACCGAGTTCCTGCACTTCGACCTGGCCGGCGAGTCCAAGGTCGAGGAGACCGAGGTGCTGAGCGAGACCGTCGAGTCGGTGCGCTGCCGCTGGTGCAACGCCGTCGACCAGGTCGAGCTGGTGGCCCGGCCGGGCGCCGAGGATGCGCAGGCCCGGGCCGAGCAGGGCTGAGTCCCGCCCGTGCGGTGGGCGGCGCGCGGCGCGCCCGTCCGCCGCACGGGACAATACAGAACAGACCAGACGCACGGAGCGTGACGACAGGGGGCGGTCGCGGCCGTACCCCGCCGGAAACAGGATCGGAGCCGAGGACGTGGTGGACGCAGCGAAGGAGCCCGACGAAGAGCGGGGACTTCGGTCCGCTGCGCAGGCGCCGGACACCGGGACGGGCCCGGCCGAGGACGCCGCGTCCGGAGCCGTCGAGACCGGGGCCGCTTCGTCCGACTCCTCCCGGCCCGGGCCGGAGCGCGCCGTCGAGAAGCTCGACCGGCCGCTGCCCGAGGCGGTGCGCCGGCGCGTGGTCGGGCTGGCCTCGGACGCGCTGGGCGGGCTGCCGCCGGGTGAGCTGCCGCAGAGCCTGCGTCAGTACGTCAAGTTCACGCCCGCGCGGCGGGCCAAGTACGCGGCCACCGCGCTGGCGGCGGCGCTGGAGGCGGAGCCGGCCTTCCGGGTGCGGATAGCGGAGCGGCTGCGGCTGGGGCAGCCGGACCTGGTGAAGGCGCTGGAGTCGGGCAGCGTCCCGGGCGCCGCCGATCCGATGGACGTCGCGGCCGCCGCCTACCTGGTGCGCTCGGCGGGCTGGAGCCGGCTGGTCGCCGAGGCCGGCGAGGAGGCCGAGCGGGCCGGCGCCGAGGACGCGGCCGCGGAGGCGACCCGGCTGGCGGAGAAGCTGCAGGCCGAACTGGCCGAGGTGCGGTCCGCGGCGCGGGCGGACCTGGACCGGCAGCGCAGGGAGTTCGAGGGCGTCCGGCGGGAGGCCGAGTCGCTGCGCAAGAAGGTGCGCTCGCTGGAGAGCGACACCCGCCGGGCGCAGGCCGAGACGCGCCGGGTGCTCGCCGAGCTGGAGGCCGTGAAGGCCCAGGGCGCGGCCGAGCGCGGCGCCGCCGAGGTCGAGGCGCGGCGGCTGAAGCACCGGGTCTCGGAGTTGGAGACCGCCGCCGAGCAGGGCCGCCGGTCGGCCCGCGAGGGGCGCGGCGTCGAGGACATGCGGCTGCGGCTGCTGCTGGACACCGTGCTGCAGTCGGCCCAGGGGCTGCAGCGGGAGCTGGCGCTGCCGGTCTCCCAGATCCGCCCGGCGGACCTGGTGGAGGCGGTGGTG
This sequence comes from Kitasatospora sp. NPDC023385, assembly GCF_055664045.1. Taxonomy (NCBI): domain Bacteria; kingdom Bacillati; phylum Actinomycetota; class Actinomycetes; order Kitasatosporales; family Streptomycetaceae; genus Kitasatospora; species Kitasatospora sp. NPDC023385. The sequence continues at coordinate 62,962 of NZ_JBVOOL010000012.1, forward strand.
CCGGGGGCGGCCTCGCCGCACGACGTGGCACGTCGCGGACTGGCCGATGACGACCCGGCGCTGCTGGACCAGCTGCTGGCGATCCCGCAGGTGCACCTCGTGGTGGACGGCTACAACGTGACCAAGACCGGCTACCCGTCGCTGCCGCTGGAGCAGCAGCGGATCCGGCTGCTGGGCGGGCTGGCGATGCTGGCCCAGCGCACGCAGGCGGAGGTCACCTGCGTGTTCGACGGGCAGGACCTGGACGTTCCGGTGATCATGGCGCCGCCGCGCGGGGTCCGGGTACGGTTCAGTCGGACCGGGGAGACGGCGGACGAGTTGATCCGCCGTCTGGTGCGGGCCGAGCCGCAGGGACGTCCGGTGGTGGTGGTCTCCACCGACCGCGAGGTCGCGGAGGGCGTGCGGAAGGCTGGCGCGCGCCCGGTGGCGTCGGTACTGCTGCTGAACCGGCTGGCCCGGCCCTGAGCCGGCCGGGCGGTGTGATGCCTGGTCAGTGCGGGTTCCGGGGCATTGTGCGGGTCCGGTGAAGTCGGTGTGGGAAACGGACTTCACGCCTTCGGGGAGTAGCAAATCGGTTAGATCTTCACTAGGGTCTGGCGTCAAACCTATTTTCCGGAATCTCATTCAATCGGGTGAGTCCGATGGAAGAAGGAGCAGGACCCTTGGCCTCCCACCGCCGTCCCAAGCAGCCGAGCCGCGCGCGGGTCTCCGTGCTCACCGCTGCTGCTGCGACCGCGGTCGCGCTCTCCGCCCAAGTGGCGGCGCACGCCGCGCCGCAGCCGAACAAGACGGACGTCAAGGCGCAGATCGACCAGCTCCAGCAGGAGCAGGAGCAGGCGTCCGAGAAGTACAACGGCGCCAAGGAGCGGGCCGACCAGCTGCGCAAGCAGTCCGACCAGCTGCAGGACCAGGTGGCCCGCAGTCAGGAGCAGATGACCCAGCTGCAGGGCGGTCTGGCCGAGGTGGCGGGCGAGCAGTACCGCAGCGGCGGCATCGACCCGTCCGTCCAGCTGATGCTCTCCTCCGACCCCTCCGGCTACCTGGAGAAGGCCTCCACCGTCCAGCAGGCCAGCACCAGCCAGGCCGAGGCGCTCAAGGGGCTGCTGGACCAGCAGCGCCGGCTGGACCAGGAGAAGGCCGAGGCGGCCGCCGTGCTGGCCTCGCTCGACAGCACCACCAAGGACCTGAACCAGGCCAAGGCGGACGTCAACACCAAGCTGAAGACCGCCCAGGACCTGATGAACTCGCTCAGCGCGGCCGACCGCAACGCGCTGAAGGCCCAGCAGGCGCAGGACGACCGGGCCTCGCGCGGCAGCGACCGGGTCGACCTCAGCAGCCTGCCGCCGGCCAGCGGCTACGCGGCCACGGCCGTGGCCAAGGCGATGAGCAAGCAGGGCTCGCCGTACGTGTGGGGCGCCACCGGGTCCTCCACCTTCGACTGCTCGGGCCTGATGGTCTGGTCGTACGGGCAGGCCGGAGTCTCGCTGCCGCGCACCTCGCAGGAGCAGGGCCACTACGGCACCGCCGTGCCCGGGCTCGCCGCGGCGCAGCCGGGCGACCTGGTGATCTACGGTCCCGACATGCACCACGTCGGGATGTACATCGGCAACGGCATGGTGGTCCACGCGCCGCACACCGGTGACGTGGTGAAGGTGATGAAGGCCGACGCGATGCCGATCAACACCATCCGCCGGGTCTGACGGTCCGACACGCCGCACGGGCCCGGCCGGGGCTGTGATCCGCGCCACCCTCAGATCGGGGGTGGCGTTCGGCTTTTCGCAGGTTTGGCGACCACCTGGTGAGACCTGATCAGCCTTGCGTGCCGCGATGGTCACCAACGGTCATTTTCACAAAAGAACTTGGGTAATCTTCTGTCTTATTTCTGACAAGGATTTGAACCGATCACGGTTCAGTTACTAGGGTCATGCCCCGGACCACCGCACAGTCGATCACCCAGCCTGGGTGGCGGCGGTGGTTCCCGCCGAGTTCGCGAGGCAGCGGGGCAGGTCGAAACGACTTGTCCGACAGGGGAGCCCAGTGGTCGGGGGCGGCTGCGGAGCGGAGCCGGGGAACCATGTTCCTCCGGGGTGAATCGGCGCCAGGTCGGCCTTGGAAGGCCGTGAGGCGTCGTAGGGCATACTTCCAGCCCGAACCCGTCAGCTCACCCGGTAGGCGGACGCAGGAAGAAGGAGCCCGCCTTCGTGGCGTCCCACCGTCGTCCCAAGCCAGCCGGCCGTGCCAGGGTCTCGATCCTGACCGGTGTCGCCGCCGCAGCCGTCGTCCTCTCCGCGCAGTCCGGCGCCCACGCCGACCCGCAGCCGACCAAGGAGCAGGTCAAGGAGCAGGTAGACCAGCTCAACCAGCAGGCCGAGGTGGCGACCGAGCAGTACAACGCCGCCCAGGAGAAGCAGCAGACGCTGGAGAAGCAGGTCTCCGGCCTGCAGGACCAGGTGGCCCGCCAGCAGGACCAGGTGACCGAACTGCAGGGCGGCCTCGCCGAGATCGCCGGGGAGCAGTACCGCAACGGCGGCATATCCCCGACCGTCCAGCTGATGCTCTCCACCAGCCCGGACAACTTCCTCAATCAGGCCGGTGCGCTGAACCAGGCCGGCGACACCCAGAAGAACCAGCTGAAGCAGCTGCAGGAGCAGCAGCGCAAGCTGGACCAGGACCGCAGCGAGGCCCAGGGCAAGCTCGCCGAGCTGGAGTCCACCACCCAGCAGCTGAAGGCCTCCAAGGACGACGTCCAGACCAAGCTGAAGGCCGCCCAGGACCTGCTCAACACCCTGACCGAGCAGGAGCGCCAGGCGTTGCGCGCGGCCGAGGAGAAGGCCGCCGCCGACGCCAAGGCCCAGGCCGACGCCGCCAAGGCGCAGCAGCAGGCCGCCGACCGTGCCTCGCGCGACAACAGCCGCACCGACATCTCCGCCGGGGCGTCCGCGCCGGCCGCCAAGCCGGCCGCCCCGGTCCTGGCCCCCGGCAGCTCGCACGGTGCCGCCGCGCTGGCCGCCGCCGCCTCGAAGATCGGCAGCCCGTACGTGTGGGGCGCCGCCGGCCCGGGCTCCTTCGACTGCTCCGGCCTGATGGTCTGGTCGTTCAACCAGGTCGGCGTCTCGCTGCCGCGCACCTCGCAGGAGCAGGCCCACGCCGGCACCCGGATCGGCACCGACCTGTCCCAGGCCCAGCCCGGCGACGTGCTGATCTTCTACGGGGACGCCCACCACGTCGGCATCTACGCGGGCAACGGCCAGGTGCTGCACGCTCCCAAGCCGGGCGCCTCGGTCCGCTACGAGGCCGTCAGCAACATGCCGCTGAGCAGCATCGTTCGGGTCTGACTCCACTCGGCTCCGCCAGGCCCGGTCTTCCGTCACGGAAGCCCGGGCCTGCGGCTTTTCCGGCGGATCGGGCTGGTGTCCGATTGGGGGGCGAATATTCGGGTTGGGAGGGGTTTGGACTCGCTTGCCCGGACTCGCTAACGTCTGCCACCGGACTCCCGCTCGACGGCCGCATGCCATGGTGCGGCGGCGGGGCCGCGCCGCAGGATTGGAGCCGTTGCCGCCATGCCCGTGCACCGCCGCCCCCAACTGCTCGCCCGCGCGCTGGTACTGACGGCGGCCGCCACCACCGCGCTGGGCGTGGCGACCGGCGGCAGCGCCCAGGCCGCCCCGGGCAGCCCCGAACCGGCCGACCGCAAGGACGTCCAGGCGCAGGTGGGGCAGCTCTACGACGAGGCCGAGCAGGCGTCGGAGAAGTACAACGCGGCGCAGGAGGCCCAGCTCAGGCTCCAGGGCGAGACCACGATCCTGCAGGGCGAGATCGCCGTCGCCCAGGACCAGCTCAACCAGCTGCGCGGCGACCTGGCGACCGTGGCCGGGGCCGAGTACCGCAGCGGCGGGATGACCCAGACCGCCCAACTGATGCTCTCGTCCGACCCGGAGGGCTACCTCGCCCGCGCCCGCGCCCTGGGCCAGGCCTCGGAGCGGCAGCGGGAGGCGCTGCACGAACTGGTGAGCCGCCAGCGCCGGCTCGACCAGCGCCGCACCGAGGCGGCCGGCAAGCTCGCCGAACTCGACCAGGCCCGCCGCTCGCTCGCCGACAGCAAGCAGCAGGTCCAGCAGCGGCTGGCCCGGGCGCAGAAGCTGCTCAACGGCCTGGGCGCCGCCGAGCGGACCAGGATGGCCGTCCAGGACGCCCGGGACGCCGAGCAGCGCGCCACCCGGGGCACCGACCGGCTGGACCTCGGCTCCACCCCGCCCGCCTCCGAGCGGGGGGCGGCCGCGCTGGCCGCCGCGGTGCGGATGATCGGCTCGCCGTACGTCTACGGTGCCACCGGGCCCCGCGCGTTCGACTGCTCCGGTCTGATGTACTACAGCTGGCGGCAGGCCGGAGTGACCCTGCCGCGGACCTCGCAGGCCCAGGCGTACGCCGGGCAGCGGATCAACCTGTCCGACGCGCGACCGGGAGACCTGGTGATCTTCTACCGGGACATGCACCACGTCGGCATGTACGCCGGCGGCGGCGTCATCGTGCACGCCCCCTACCCGGGCGCCAGGGTCCGCTACGAGAGCGTCAACGCCATGCCGGTCGCCGGGGTGGTCCGGCTCTGAGCGCGCCGACCGCCGGCCCCGCCGACCGCCGGCCGACCCGCATACCCCGCCGCGCGCTGTCCCGACGCGGCGCGCTGCTGCTCGCGGCCGGCGGGCTGGCCCAGCTCTCGCTGCCGCCCGCCGCTCCGGCGGCCCCCGCCCGCCCGGCGGCCGACCTGCACGCCGAGGTGGGCGCGGTGCTCACGGAGCGGGCTCGCTCGCTGCCGGAGCGCACCGGGCTGCCGATCGCCGAGGCGGCGTACCGCAACCTGGTGCTCGCCGCGGGCCGCACGCCGGACCGGGCGAGCGCCGCCGCCGACCTGGCGGTGCGGATCGCCGGGTACGACGACCAGCCGGTGGTGTATCCGCGCCGGATCGGGCTGGTCCGGGCCGGTGACCGCTGGCGGGTCGAGCGGGAGGAGGCCACTAGCGGGCCGCCGGCGCTGTGGGACCTCGGCGCCACCCGCTCCGCCCCCGGCGCGCAATGCCTGGTGCTCGGTCTGGCCGACGGACCCGACCCGGCCGGGCTGGTCGCGGTGGGGGACCGGGCGGTGCCCGCCGTCGGCGCGGTCTGGGGCGATGCCTGGCCCGGCCGGCTGCTGCTCGAACTGGCCGCCACCGAGGCCCAGTTCGCCCGGCTGCTGGAGGGCGACCCGGCGGACTGGGCGGACATGGCGGCGGTCACCGTGGCCGCCCCCGGGGCGCCCGTGCACACCCCGGCGGACCGGGTACTGGTCAACCCCGAGGCGTTCGGGCGGCTCAGCGACTTCGGCCGGCAGGTGGTCGTCACCCACGAGGCCACCCACGTCGCCACCAGGGCCGACACCCGGTCCTGGACCCCGCTGTGGCTCTCCGAAGGCGTCGCCGACTGGACCGCCTACCGCGGCTCCGGCCGGACGCCGCGGCAGATCGCCCCCGAGCTGGCCCGGGACGTCTCCGCCGGAAAGCTGCCTGCCGAACTGCCCGCCGACCGGGACTTCGCCGCCGGCGCCGCCGGCATCGCCCAGGCCTACGAGCAGTCCTGGCTGGCCTGCGAGTTGATCGCCAGCCGCTACGGTCCGCAGCGGCTGGTCGCCTTCTACCGGGCCGTCGGCGCGGGCGACGGGCAGGGCGAGGACCGGGACCACCGGACGGACCGGCTGCTGCGCGGCGAACTGGGCATCGGCCTGGCCGAGTTCACCCGGCTCTGGCTGGACGCGGTGGCCGCGCTGAAGGACCGGGGCTGAGACGCCCGTCAGCGCCGCTGCTCGGCGGGGGCGCCCGGGTGGTCGATGCCGTCCAGCAGGTCCTGCTCGTACGCGATGCCCGGGCGCACCGGGTAGCCGGAGGGGGGCAGCGCGGCGGGCTCGCGGTCCAGGACCACGGTCGCCGGCAGCGGCGCCTCGCCGCGGGTGGAGCGCCACAGCCGGACGCAGGACAGCACGGTGGCCGCCACCAGCAGCCCGTTGCGCAGGGCCAGCACGGTGACGGCGCCGGGCTCGCTGGCCAGGACCTGGGTGAACATCGTGGGGAACTCGACCAGCGTCAGCGGGCAGGCGAGCAGGATCAGCAGCGCCACCGGCCGCTGGCTGGTGCCGCGCACGGTCAGGCAGACCGCCGCGACGCCGACCAGCCAGACCAGGTACTGCGGGCTGATCACCCGGCTCGTCACCACGAAGACCAGCAACGCGCACAGCGCCGCGTCGTACATGGTGGCCGCGTTGCGGCGCCTGGAGGTGAAGCGCCACAGCAGCAGCCACAGGAAGCCCAGCACCGTGCCGGCCATCATCACCTTGCTGATCACACTGACCCACGGCCCGAGCATCTCGGGGGAGCCGTAGTTCATGGTGACCTTGCCGTCCCAGCCCCCGGCGAGCCGGGCGAAGTGCAGTGGCAGCGCGCCGACCGACTCCACCTCGATGCCGCGGTCCTTCTGGAAGGCCAGGAAGTCGAAGGCGCCGTTCATGCCCGCCGCGAGCAGGAAGCCGATCGAGACGGCGGTGGCCGCGGCCAGCGTCCAGGAACGGCGGGTGCGGCGGCCGGAGGGGGTGCCGATCAGCCCGAGCAGCGGCCACACCTTGACGATGCCGCCCAGACCCAGCAGAAGCCCGCCGACCGCCGGGCGGCGGACCAGGGCCAGCAGGCCGGCCAGGGTGACCGCGGTGACGATCACGTCGAAGCGGTTGTAGATCATCGGGCCGAGCAGCGGGACGCCCGCCACCCACATCCAGGCGCCGGTCAGCGCCCGCCCCCGGCGCAGGCCGGTGCGGACCAGCAGCGTGACCGCGGCGGCGTCGGCGATCCCGCAGACCACCCAGAACGAGACCAGGTACGACCAGGGCAGCAGCCCCGGCAGGAGGATCACCAGCGCGGCGCCCGGCGGGTACTGCCAGGTCACGTCGTCGAACGGGAAGGTGCCGGTCTGCAGCACGCCGTACCAGGCGTGGTAGATCATCCACACGTCGGCCGTGACGTCGCCGCCGGGGGACTTCAGCACCCCGGTCATCAGCAGCACCAGCAGGGTACGGGTGGCCACCCAGGTCGCGCCGAGCGCGGCGAGCGCCCCGAGCGGGCGGCCGAGGCGGCCGCGCGAAGAGCCGGACTCGGTGGCCGGGGCCAATTCCACTGCGCTCCCTCGTTCGTCTCGGACGTCCCCATCGAGGCGTCGTACCGACGGACGCCCGGGCCGCGTCCAAGGACGGCGGCCTAGGTACTAGGACTGACCCGGAGGTCGAACGGTTGCCGTGCGCGGTTCCGTTCCCGGCGGGTCGGGGTGTTGACCTATCGTACGGATCACCCAGCGGTACACCGCGCACCCCCCGACCGAGCGAGCCGTGGCCTGATGCACAGAACCTTGATCGTCACCAATGACTTCCCGCCCCGCCCGGGAGGCATCCAGGCCTTCGTGCACAACATGGCCGTCCGTCAGCCCGCCGGAAGCGTCGTGGTGTACGCCTCCACCTGGCGGGACGGCAGCGAGGTGCGGCGCTTCGACGCCGAACAGCCGTTCCCGGTGATCCGGGACCGGACGAAGGTGATGGTTCCCACACCCCGGGTCACCCGGCGGGCGGCCGAGATCGTGCGCGCCGAGCGGTGCGACTCGGTCTGGTTCGGCGCCGCGGCCCCGCTCGGCCTGATGGCACCCGCGCTGCGCCGGGCCGGGGCCGGGCGGCTGCTCGGCATGACCCACGGGCACGAGGCCGCCTGGGCCCAACTGCCGGTCTCCCGGCAGCTGCTGCGCCGGATCGGCGCGGGCACCGACGTGCTGACCTACCTGGGCGAGTACACCCGCTCGCGGATCGCCGCCGCGGTCGGGCCGCAGGCCGCGGCCCGGATGGTGCAGCTGCCGCCGGGCGTGGACGAGACGGCCTTCCACCCGGGCTCCGGGGGCGCCGAGGTCCGCCGCCGGCTCGGGCTGGCGGACCGGCCGGTGGTGGTCTGCGTCTCCCGGCTGGTGCCGCGCAAGGGCCAGGACACCCTGATCGAGGCGATGCCGCAGATCCTGGCCGACGTGCCGGACGCGGTGCTGCTGATCGTCGGCGGCGGCCCGTACCGGGCGGACCTGGAGAAGCTGGCGGATGCCAAGGGCGTACGGGCCTCGGTGCGGTTCACCGGCTCGGTGCCGTGGGAGGAGCTGCCCGCCCACTACGGCGCCGGGGACGTCTTCGCGATGCCGTGCCGGACCAGGCGCGGGGGGCTGGACGTCGAGGGCCTGGGCATCGTCTACCTGGAGGCGTCGGCGACCGGCCTGCCGGTGGTCGCGGGGGACTCCGGCGGCGCGCCGGACGCGGTGCTGGAGGGCGAGACCGGGTACGTGGTGCCCGGCGCCTCGGCCCCGGCGGCGGCCGAGCGGATCGTCCGGCTGCTGCGCGACGAGGAACTGCGGCGGCGGATGGGCGAGGCCGGACGGCGCTGGGTGGAGCGCTCCTGGCGCTGGGACCTGCTGGCCGGGCGGCTCACCTCGCTGCTGGCGGGCTGAGGCGCCGGGGCCCCGCCTCCTCCCGGGGGCGGGGCCCTGTGCGGTGCGGGCGTGCTGCCGCGCGCCTACTTCTGGTAGATCGCCTCGATCTCGGCGGCGAAGTCCTTCAGCACGATGTTGCGCTTGAGCTTGAGCGAGGGCGTCAGGTGGCCGCTCTCCTCGGAGAACTCGGTGTCCAGCAGGCGGAACTTCTTGACCGCCTCGGCGTGCGAGACGGCCGCGTTGCCGTCGTCGACCGCGGACTGCAGGGCGGCCAGCAGGTCCGGGTCCTGGGCGAGTTCGGCGACGGTGGCGCCGGCGGGCTTGCCGTTGAGCTCCTTCCACTTCGGGAAGAAGTCCGGGTCGACGGTGACCAGGCAGGCGATGAACGGCTTGCGGTCGCCGACCACCATGACCTCGCCGACCAGGGCGTGGGCCCGGATCCGGTCCTCGATCACGGCCGGGGCGACGTTCTTGCCGCCCGCGGTGACGATGATCTCCTTCTTGCGGCCGGTGATGGTCAGGTAGCCCTCGGAGTCCAGCGAGCCGAGGTCGCCGGTGGCCATCCAGCCGTCCTTGAGCGTCTCGGCGGTGGCCTGCGGGTTGTTCCAGTAGCCGGTGAAGACGTGCGGGCCCTTGAAGTAGACCTCGCCGTCCTCGGCGATCCGGACGGAGGCGCCGGGCACCGGCTGGCCGACCGTACCGATCTTCGGCTTGTCCCACGGGTTGAAGGCGGTGGCCGCGCAGGTCTCCGTCAGGCCGTAGCCCTCCAGGACGGTGAAGCCGATGCCCCGGTAGAAGTGGCCGAGGCGCTCGCCGAGCGGGGCGCCGCCGGAGATCGCGTGGGTGGCCCGGCCGCCGAGGGCTGCGCGCAGCTTGCTGTAGACCAGTTTGTCGAACACGGCGTGCTTGAGCCGCAGGACCAGGCCCGCGCCGCCGGCGTCCAGCGCCCGGCTGTAGGCGATCGCGGTCTCGGCGGCCTGGTCGAAGATCTTGCCCTTGCCGTCGGCCTGGGCCTTGGCACGGGCGGTGTTGTAGACCTTCTCGAAGACTCTGGGCACGCCCAGGATCAGGGTCGGCTTGAAGGCGGCCAGCTCGGCGGTGACGTCCTTGATGTCGGAGACGTGGCCGAGGTTGATCGGGGCCATCGCGGGCGCGATCTCGGCGATCCGGCCGAGCACGTGGGCCAGCGGCAGGAACAGCAGGACCGAGCTCTCGCCGGTGCGGAACAGCGGGGCCAGGCGCTCGACGATGTTGCCGCACTCGGCGAGGAAGTTGCCGTGCGTCAGCTGACAGCCCTTCGGGCGGCCGGTGGTGCCCGAGGTGTAGACGATGGTCGCGATCGAGTCGGAGCCGGCGGCCGAGCGGTACTCGGTGACGGTCTCGTCGGAGACCTCGCGGCCGGCCTCCTCCAGCTCGGCGATCGCGCCCCGCTCGATCTGCCAGGTGTGCTTCAGCTCCGGCAGCCGGCCCCGGACCTCCTCGACCACCGTGCGGTGCTGGTCGGTCTCGGTGAGCACGGCGACCGCGCCGGAGTCGCCGAGGATCCACTCCACCTGCTCGGGGGAGGAGGTCTCGTACACCGGCACGGTGACGGCGCCGGCCGTCCAGATCGCGAAGTCCAGCAGGGTCCACTCGTAGCGGGTGCGGGACATGATGCCCACGCGGTCGCCGGGGCGGATGCCGGTGGCGATCAGGCCCTTCGCGGCGGCCCGCACCTCGACCAGGAACCGGGCGGCGGTCAACTCCTGCCACTGGCCGTCCACCTTGCGGCTGAGCACCACGACGTCCGGATGCCGCTCGGCGTTCTGGTGCACGAGGTCGGAGAGGTTACCGCCGCTCGGTACCTGGTAGAGGGCCGGAAGGCTGAAGTCGAGCAAGACTGCTCCTCGTTCGCGACGCTGCGGGACGGCAGGACGTTACTGCCCGGTAGGCAGCTTCGACCAGAGGGGTCGGCCCCGGTGTTCGAAGTGTCACACCCGGCCGGGTCCGACCAGGCCGTGACCGGGTCGTTCGAATCGCACCCTACGGTAGCGTCACGGTGACCGGCCGGTGGCATGCCCGCCGCCCGGCGCCCGCCCCGCCGCGGCCGCCCGTCCGACGCGGGCCGCGCCGTCGGGCGGAACGCCGGTCGCGATAGCCTGCTCCGGGCGGACCGGGCCGAGTGCGCCCCGGCCGGACCGGCAGGCAGAGGGACGACGCGGAGGGCCATTCCATGGCGGAGCACACCAGGTCGAGCATCACCATCGACGCGACCCCGGCCACGGTCATGGCCGTGATCGCCGACTTCGCCGCCTACCCGGCCTGGACCGGCGAGGTCAAGGAGATCGAGGTCCTGGAGACCGGCGAGGACGGCCGCGCCGCCCAGGTCCGGCTGCTGCTGGACGCCGGCGCGATCCGTGACGAGCACGTCCTCGCCTACACCTGGGACGGCGACCGCGAGGTCGGCTGGACCCTCGTGCGCAGCCAGATGCTCCGCTCGCTGGACGGCTCGTACACCCTCGCCCCGCTGGCCGGCGGCCGCACCGAGGTGACCTACCAGCTCGCCGTGGACGTCAAGATCCCGATGCTCGGCATGATCAAGCGCAAGGCCGAGAAGGTCATCATCGACCGCGCCCTGGCCGGGCTCAAGAAGCGCGTCGAGGGCTGACGCGGCGGAACGGGAGCCGACGGCATGACGGCGACACGCACCATCCTGGTCAGCGGCGACGCGGGCGCTCCCGCGGTGGCCGCCGCCACCGCCCTGCACGCCGCCCGGCGCGGCCACCGCACCTGGCTGCTGGCGGCCGACGACCCGCACCGCGCACTGGACTCCGCCCTCGGCACCCGGCTGGAACCCGAACCGCTCGGCTACGCACCCGGCCTGACCGTCTCCCGGATCGACGAGCAGGCCGCCTTCCGCTACGCCGTCGGCGCGCTCACCGGCCGGCTCAAGCCCGCCCTCGACCTGCTCGGCGCCGAACAGCTCGACCCCGAGGAGCTCACCGCCCTCCCCGGCATCGCCCGGCTCGCCCTGCTGCGCGCCCTGCCCGCCGCCGACCACGACGTCCTCGTCGTGCTCGCCCCGCCGCCCGCCGAGCTGATCGCCACCCTCGCCCTGCCCGAGCAGCTGGCGCGCTACCTGGACCGGCTCGTCCCCGAGCAGCGGCAGGCCGCCCGGGCGCTGCGCCCGCTGCTGGCCGGACTGGCCGGCGTGCCGATGCCCGCCGACTGGCTGTACGAGGGCCGCACCAAGGCCGCCGCGGCGCTCGCCGAGTCCCGCGCCGCGGTCACCGACCCCGGCACCAGCGTCCGCCTGGTCGTCCCCGCCGACGGCCACCCGTACGACGAACTGCGCCGGATCAGGGCCGGGCTCGCGCTGTACGGGCACCGCCCGGACGCCGTGGTCGTGCACGGCGCGCTGCCCGAGGCCGCCGCCGCCTCGCCCGACCCGTGGCTGGCCGCGCTGGCCCGCCGCCGGGCGGAGGAGCTGGCCGGACTCGCCGCCGGGACCGACGCCCCAGTCCTGGCCACCGGGCCGGCCGACGCCACCCTGGAGGCCGTCGCCGACCGGCTGTACGGCGACGGCCCCGGGCCCGAGCCGCTCGCCCCCGTGCCGTGGACGGTCGAGGACCGGCTCGCCGAGGACGGCCTGCTGGTCTGGCACCTCGACCTGCCCGGCGCCGACCGGACCGAGCTGGACCTGGTCCGCCGGGGCGACGACCTGGTGGTCGGCATCGGCGCCCACCGCCGGGTGCTCACCCTGCCCTCCGCGCTGCGCCGCTGCACGGTGGCGGGTGCGGGGCTGCTCGACGGGGCGCTCTCGGTGCGGTTCGCGCCTGATCCCTCGCTCTGGCCCCAGGGCTGACGGCGCTCCCGGCCTTTCCGGGCTGTCCGGCCGGTCGGGTAGCGTCGGGCCGGAGGGCCGCGGGGTGCGGCCACAGCTGAGGAGGCGCCCGCGATGACCAGCACCGACGACCGCACCGATCCCGTCGGCGGACGAGCCGAGGCGGGTGGCGGCCGCGACGAGACCGGTGGCGGCCCCGAGGAGGCGGCCAGCGGCCGGACCGAGGCGGGCGGCGGGTCCACCGCCGGTCAGCCCGGCGGGCAGGCTCATCCGTTCGGGCCGGAGTTGGGCCCGCTGGTGGACGAGGTGCGCCGGTTCGCCACCGCGTTCGGCGAGAAGGCCCAGGAGACCGGCGCCACCACCCTGATCACCCTCTCGGAGCTGGCCGACCGCCTGCGCACCCAGCAGCCGGAGGTCTACACCCACCTCGCCGCCGCCGGATCCGGGCTCGCGGCCGCGGGCTCCGAGCTGCTGGCCGCCTACCGCGCCGCCGTGGCCGGGCACGAGCACCGCTGGACCGCCGGGCAGGGCGCGGCCGCGGAGAAGATCGACCTCGACGGGCCTGACGAACCGTCCGCCAAGCAGTGAAACCGTGACTTTCGGAGCGTGACCGCGTTGCTCTGATGCGTCACGACGGGGGAGATTCGATACGACTTTTGAAGCATCGCGGCCCGGTTGTCCCAGAATTGTCTTCGGATAATGTATGCGAGGCTGTGTACGGGGGCAGGGTTGGGCGGTACCGTTCCGTCCAGCGGGAACGAGTGAATAGCTGAGGGACACATGGCTCTGACCATCGGCGTCGATGTCGGCGGGACCAAGATCGCGGCAGGCGTGGTCGACGAGGCGGGCACGATCCTGGCCCGGACCAGGGTGCCCACCCCGGCCGATCCGCAGTGGGCGGTCGACGCCATCGCGCAGGCCGTGCGCGAGCTCAAGGAGCAGCACCCCGGCGTCACCGCGGTCGGCGTCGGCGCCCCGGGCTTCGTCGACAGCAACCGCTCCACGGTGATCTTCGCGCCCAACATCGACTGGGAGAACGAGCCGTTGCGCGGCCGGGTCGAGGAACTCACCGGCCTGTCCGCCGTGGTCGAGAACGACGCCAACTGCGCCGCCTGGGCCGAGTTCCGCTTCGGCGCGGCCGCCGAACACGACGACATGGTGCTGATCACCGTCGGCACCGGCATCGGCGGCGGCATCGTCCTGGACGGCCGGCTGCACCGCGGCCGCTTCGGCGTGGCCGGCGAGATCGGCCACCTCAACATGGTCCCGGACGGACTGACCTGCGGCTGCGGCGGCAAGGGCTGCTGGGAGCAGTACGGCTCCGGGCGCGCGCTGCGCCGCTACGGCCGGGAGAAGGCCGCCGCCGACCCGCAGCGCGGCCACCGGATGCTGGAGCTCAACGACGGCCTCGCCGACACCATCCGCGGCATCCACATCACCCAGGCCGCCGAGGAGGGCGACCCGCTCGCCCTGGAGTGCTACGCCGAACTGGCCGACTGGCTCGGCCGCGGCATGGCCGACCTCGCCGCGCTGTTCGACCCGGGCGTCTTCGTGCTCGGCGGCGGCGTCTCCGACTCCGGCCGCCTGCTGCTCGACCCGGTCGCCAAGGCCTTCGAGCACTACCTGACCGGCGGGGTGCACCGCCCGCGCGCCGAGGTCGTGCTGGCCTCGATGGGCTCCGCCGCCGGCATCGTCGGCGCCGCGGACCTGGCCCGTACCGAGTAGTCCCGCACCACCCCTTCCAGCCCGCCGGCGGCGGTGCGACCGGGCCCCGACCGATCCCGGACGCGCCGCCGCCGTCGCACGTCCCGGCACCGCCGCGTACGGTCGGACCCAGCGCCGACGCCGCCGGCGCCGACGCCGCCGGCGCCGACGCCCAGGGGAGGACCATGACCGCCGCGAACCCTGCCGCGACCGCTGTCACCGCTGCGGCCGCCGCGGCCGTCGAACCGCCGCCGCCCAGCCCGCGCCGGCTGCGCCTGCTCAGCTACAACATCCGCTCGCTGCGCGACGACCGGCGGGCGCTGGTCCGGGTGATCCGGGCCTGCGCCGCCGACCTGGTCTGCGTCCAGGAGTCGCCGCGCTACTGGCGGCCCGAGGGCCAGGCCGCATGGCTGGCCCGGAGCACCGGCACGGTCGTCCTGGCCGGCGGCGGCCGTACCGCGGCCGGCCCGCTGCTCCTCGGCCGGCCCGGCGCGGTGGAGGTCGCGGGCGTGTACGACCGGCTGCTGCCCAAGACCCGCGGCCTGCACGCCCGGGGCCTCGCCACCGCGCTGCTGCGGCTGCCCGGCGCGGCGCCGTTCACCGTCACCAGCTGCCACCTCAGCCTGGATCCGGAGGAGCGCCACGGGCAGTTCGAGCTGCTGCTCGACCAGCTCGGGATCGCCGAACACGGCGTGGTGGCAGGGGACTTCAACGAGCACCCGGACGGTCCGGGCTGGCGGCTGCTGGCCTCCCGGCTGCAGGACGGGTACCCGACCGCGCCCTGGGGCGGCGAGTTCACCTCCGTACCGGAGCGCCCCTACCAGCGGATCGACGCCGTCTTCGCCACGCCCGGGATCACCGTCCTCGGCTGCGGGGTGCCGCACGGGCTGTCCGGCGTCACCGAGCCCGACCTGCGGGCCGCGACCGACCACCTGCCGGTGCTCGCGGTGCTGGAGATCCCGGAGGCCTGACGACGGGCCTCAGACCACCGCGCCGTGGTCCGGGTCCTCGGGCTCGTCCTCGTCGCGGTCCCGCATCCGGGCCACCAGGGTGACGAAGCCGCCGAGGAAGGCGGTGATCCCGATCCAGGCGGGCCAGC
Organism: Kitasatospora sp. NPDC023385; assembly: GCF_055664045.1. NCBI lineage: Bacteria > Bacillati > Actinomycetota > Actinomycetes > Kitasatosporales > Streptomycetaceae > Kitasatospora > Kitasatospora sp. NPDC023385. The sequence goes on from NZ_JBVOOL010000012.1 coordinate 78,114, forward strand.
CGGAGATCTCCCGCCAGACCACCGCGTCGATCAGCAGCAGCGCGGGGCCGCCGAGCACGGCGAGCCAGGCGAACTTGGCGGTCACGTCGGCCTCGGGCAGCGGCGGCGGCTCCGGCGGGACGAAGTGGCCCTCGTCCGTCTCCTCCAGCTCGAAGTCGCGCGGGCCCGGGCCGGCGGCCGGCAGCACCGGCCGGCCGGAGCGGGGGCGGGGCTGCGGGGCGAGGTCGGTGAGGTCGTCCCGGTCGGGGGCGTCGCCGCGACCGGCGGGGCCCTCCTTGTAGCCGCCCTTGAGTCCGTTCTGGGCGCGGAGGTTCTCGACCTCCGGCCAGCGGGGGTTGTTGAGGTCGACCGGGTCGTCGAACTGGGCGACCAGGGCGGCGAAGATCTCGTCCTGCTCGGCTTGGCTGCGCTCGGGGGCGCGGCGCGGCCGGGGCTCGGCGGGGGCCGGCGCTCCGGCGGCGTCCGCGGCGGTGTCCGGCGCGGGCGGGGGCGTCACGGCGCCGCCAGCGCCGGTGCGGTCCGTCGGCGCACCGCCCGGGGCGGTGTCCGGCGCCCCGCCGTCGTTCGCCCCGCCGTCCTTGGCCGTACCGTCCTTCGCCGTGCCGTCCTCGCGGGGAGCCTCGTCCCCGCCGCCCGCCGTGCTGCTCTCGTGCACTTCCGGCCCTTCAGCCATGGTGATCGTCGGATTCGACCCGGATGACGCCCGCCGTGTGCGCGGGAGCCAGCCGTCGGATGAAGTCCAGACTGGCCGCGAATATTTCCGCCGCGTCGTGGTCCAGCGTCGCGACGTGGAAGCTGCGTTGGCACAGCCGCTCCGTCACGTCGGTCGAGGATATCCGGGCCAGCACCAGTTCCGAGTTGGCCGGCGAGACGACGTGGTCCTGCGGGCTGTGGAAGAGCAGCACCGGCTGGGTCACCTCCGGCAGGCGGTGCCGGACCTCCCGCCACAGCCGGCTCAGCGACCAGGCGGCGTGCAGCGGCGTCCGGTCGTAGCCGAGCTCGGCGGCGCCCGCCTTGGCGATGTCGTTCGCGATGCCGGGCGTGCTCGGGACGAGGTGGCGCAGCACCGGAAGCAGCACACTCGCGGGGGTGTCCGAACGCACCGACGGGTTGACCAGGACCAGCCCGGACACCGTCGGGCCGTGCAGCGCGGCGAGCCGCAGCGCCAGCGCGCCGCCCATCGACAGCGCGCAGACGAACACCTGCTCGCACTCGTCGGCGAGCGTCAGCAGCTCGCGCTCGACCTCGGCGTACCAGTCCTCCCAGCGGGTGAGCTGCATGTCCTGCCAGCGGGTGCCGTGCCCCGGCAGCAGCGGCAGCGAGACGGTGTGCCCGGCCGCGGCCAGTTCGTCGGCCCACGGCCGCAGCGACTGCGGCGACCCGGTGAAGCCGTGGCAGAGCAGCACTCCCACCGGTCCGCCGCGGTGGCGGTACGGTTCGGCACCTGGCAGCAACGGCATGGCGGACTCCTTCGCGGGCGGGTGGCGCTGGGGGAGGGACGCTGGACGGGAAGCTGCAGGAAGCCGCATCGTCCCACGCCCCGCGCCGGGACGTACACCCCCTTCGGCGGGGCCGGGCACAGCCGACGCCCACGGGGCATTAGGATCGACCGGTCCGCATAACAGGAGGCCCCGGTTGTTCTACCGACTGATGAAGATGATCGTCGCGCCACTGCTTCGGATCTTCTTCCGGCCGTGGATCGAAGGTGAGGAGAACATCCCCGCCGAGGGTGCGGCGATCATCGCCAGCAACCACCTGTCCTTCTCGGACTCCTTCTTCTTCCCCGCGCTGATCAAGCGCCGGGTCACCTTCATCGCGAAGGCCGAGTACTTCAACACCCCTGGCCTCAAGGGCCGGTTGACCGCCGCCTTCTTCAAGGGCGTCGGCCAGCTGCCGGTGGACCGCTCGGGCGTGCGCGGCGCCGGCGAGGCCGCGATCCGCAGCGCCATCGCGGTGCTGGACCGCGGCGAGCTGTTCGGCGTCTACCCCGAGGGCACCCGTTCGCCCGACGGCAAGCTGTACCGCGGCAAGGTCGGCGGCCTGGCCCGCGTCGCACTGGCGACCGGCGCCCCGGTGATCCCGGTCGCGATGATCGACACCGAGAAGGTGCAGCCGCCCGGCCAGGTCGTCCCCAACTTCGGCACCCGGCCCGGCATCCGGATCGGCCGCCCGCTGGACTTCTCCCGCTACCACGGCATGGAGAACGACCGCTTCATCCTCCGTTCGGTGACGGACGAGGTGATGTACGAGATCATGCGGCTCTCCGGCCAGGAGTACGTGGACATCTACGCGACCGCCGCCAAGCGGCAGATCGCCGACGACAAGAAGAAGGCCGACGCCGAGCGCCGCGCGGCGGCCAAGGCCGAGAAGGCCGCTGAGGCTGAGAAGGCCGCTGAGGCTGAGAAGGCCGCCGAGGCTGAGAAGGCCGCCGAGGCTGAGAAGGCGGAGAAGGCGGCCGAGGCCGACAAGGAGACCGGCTCGGCCTGACGGCCCGGCCGGGCCCGGGGGAGGGACGGATGACGGACGGCGGCAGAGCCGGCGGGGTGGGCGGCACGGTGGCGGCCGGCGGCATGTCCGTCGAACTCCCGCTGTGGAAGGCCGTCTCCTACTTCCGGGTGCTGGCCCTGTGCTACGCCCTGCTGCGGTACTTCAACTCGTACCTGCACTTCCTCCACCCCGTGGCCGGCTGGATCTTCCTCGGCGCGCTCACCCTCTGGACCCTCGCCACCACCCGGGCCTTCGCCAACCCGCAGCGCTGCACCTGGTACGTCCTGGGCGTCGACCTCGTCCTCGCCGTCACCGGCATCGTGCTGAGCGGCCTGACCGACGCCCCGGCCCGGATCAGCCACGGCGCGCCCACCTTGCCGACCATCTGGGCCGCCGGCACGGTGCTCGGCTGCGCCGCGAAGGGCGGCTGGCGCCCGGCGGCGGCCTCCGGCTCGGTGATCGGCGCCGCCAACATCCTCGGCCACGGCGGACCGACCGGCGACAACATCCACAACATCGTGCTGCTGATGGTGGCCGGGTGCGCGATCGGCTACGTCATCGAGCTGGCCCGGGCCAGCGAGGCCACGCTCACCCGGGCGCTCCAGGTCGAGGCGGCCACCCGGGAACGCGAGCGGCTCTCCCGGGACATCCACGACGGCGTGCTGCAGGTGCTCGCGCTGGTCCAGCGGCGCGGCGCGGAGCAGGGCGAGGGCACGGGCGGCGCCGGCGGTGCTGCGGGCTTCGCCGAGCTGGGACGGCTGGCCGGCGAACAGGAGCGCGCACTGCGGGCGTTGATGACCGGCGGCCCGATCCCGGGCCAGCGCCCGTCGCGGGCCGAGGCCGCCGAGCCGGGCGACCTCACCGCGCTGCTGCGCCCGTACGCCGACGAGCGGATCACGCTCTCCGCCCCCGGCACGCCGGTGCTGCTGCCCCGCCCGGCCGTGGGCGAGCTGGCCGCGGCGGTCGGCGCCGCCGTCGACAACGTCCGCCGGCACGCCGGGGAGGGGGCCCGGGCCTGGATCCTGGTCGAGGACGAGCCGGAGGCCGTCACGGTGAGCATCCGCGACGACGGCCCCGGCTTCGCCGCGGGCCGGCTCGGCGAGGCGGAGCGGGCCGGCCGGCTCGGCGTCTCCCAGTCCATCCGCGGCCGGCTGCTGGACCTCGGTGGCACGGCCGAGCTGTACTCGGCGCCCGGTGAAGGCGTCGAGGTCGAACTGCGCGTCCCGAGGAAGGCCACTCAATGACCGATCAGCTGATGACCGATCAGCCGACCACCGACCGGCCGGTGCGGGTGATGGTGGTGGACGACCACCCGATGTGGCGGGACGCCGTCTCGCGCGACCTCGCCGAGGCTGGACTGGACGTGGTGGCCACGGCGGGCGACGGCGAGGAGGCCGTCCGCCGCGCCCGGGCCTGCTCGCCCCAGGTCGTCGTGCTGGACCTCAACCTGCCCGGCCTGCCCGGCGCCGAGGTGTGCCGCCAGGTGGTGGCGCACGACCCGGCGGTGCGGGTGCTGGTGCTGTCGGCCAGCGGGGAGCACCAGGACGTGCTGGAGGCGGTGAAGTCCGGTGCGACCGGGTACCTGGTGAAGTCGGCGGGCCGGGAGGAGCTGCTGGACGCCGTGCGGCGCACGGCCGTCGGTGACGCCGTGTTCACCCCGGGCCTGGCCGGCCTGGTGCTCGGCGAGTTCCGCCGGCTGGCGGCCGAGCCGGCCGCCGCTTCGGCGCCCGCCGCCCCGCAGCTGACCGCCCGGGAGACCGAGGTGCTGCGGCTGGTGGCCAAGGGCCTGTCGTACCGCCAGATCGCCGACCGGCTGGTGCTGTCGCACCGGACGGTGCAGAACCACGTGCAGAACACGCTGGGCAAGCTGCAGTTGCACAACCGGGTGGAGCTGGTCCGGTACGCCATCGAGCAGGGTCTGGACGACGGGGCCTGACGGGCCTGACGGGTCCGAGGGTCCGACGGGGCCTGACGGGGCCTGAACCGGTCCGACTGCCTGCCCGGCACGGCGTCCCGGGCGGATTCGCCGCCCGGGACGCCGCCGACTCCTCAGCGCCGCACGGCCGCCGCCTCGCGCAGCAGTCCCGCCACGATGTCCACGCCCTCGCGGCTGAGCACCGACTCGGGGTGGAACTGGAGGCCGGCGAAGCCGGGCCCGCGCAGGGCGTGGACGTCGCCGGTCGCGGCGTCCCGGGCGACCTCGACGCCTTCGGCGGCGAGCCTGGCGGCGTCGGCCGCCGAGCAGCGCGCGGTGAAGGCGTTGTAGAAGCCGACCGTCCGCTTGGTGCCGAACAGGTCGATGCCCTCCTGCGCCCCCTGGTACGGGACGGCCTTGCGGCCGAGCGCCAACCCGAGCTCGGCGCAGAGCAATTGGTGGCTGAGGCAGACCGCGAGCAGCGGCGCCGTCCGGGCACCGGAGCGGACGGCGGCCAGGGCGTCCGCGACGATCGGCCGCAGGAGGGCCATCTTGGGGTCGTCGGCCTGCGCCGGATCGCCCGGGCCGGGGCCGAGCACCAGCGTGCCGCGGTGCGCCGCGACCCGTGCGCGCAGCCCCGGTTCGTCGTAGCGGACCACCGTCACCCGGTGGCCGAGCGAGCCGAGCAGGTGGGAGAGCATCGAGGTGAAGGTGTCCTCGCCGTCCACGACCAGGGCCGGTTCGGCCTCGGTGACCTCGACCGGCGCCTGCATCCGCAGCCAGAACGGCGCGAGGCCGGCCCGGCGGGCGTCGAGGGCGGCCTGGACCCGGTGGTCGTCGGCGAGTCGGGGGCCGGTGGGGTGGGGCAGCCGGGCGGGGGCGGGCCGGGCGCCGATCGCGGTGAGCACGCCGGCGGCCTTGGCGTGGGTCTCGGCGACCTCGGACTCCGGGACGGAGTGGCGCACCAGCGTGGCGCCGACCCGGACGACGAGCCGTCCGGTGGCCGGGTCGATGTCGGCGGTGCGGATGCAGATCGGCGAGTCCAGCAGCTGGCCGCCGCTGGCGGAGCGGCCGATCAGGGCGAGCGCGCCGGAGTAGTAGCCGCGCCCGGTCGGCTCGTAGCGCCGGATGACCCGGGTGGCGTTCTCGACCGGGCTGCCGGTGACGGTGGCGGCGAACATCGTCTCGCGGAGCACGTCGCGCACGTCCAGCGAGGTGCGCCCGCGCAGTTCGTACTCGGTGTGGGCCAGGTGGGCCATCTCCTTGAGGCGGGGGCCGAGCACCTGGCCGCCGAGGTCGCCGACCGTGCACATCATCTTGAGCTCCTCGTCCACGACCATGGTCAGCTCCTCCAACTCCTTGGGGTCGTGGAGGAACTGGAGCAGCGAGTCGAGGTCGGCGCCGGCCGCCGGGTAGCGGTAGGTGCCGGAGATCGGGTTCATCACGACGGTGCCGCCGCTCTGGCGGACGTGCACCTCGGGGGAGGCGCCGACCAGGACGCGGTCGCCGGTGTGCACCAGGAAGGTCCAGTACGCGCCGCGCTCCTGCTCCAGCAGCCGCCGGAAGAGCGTCAGCGCGAGCGCGGGCGAACAGTGTCCGTCCCCGGCTCCGCCGGGGCCTTCCAGCGTGGCGTGGAAGTCGCGCCGGATCACGAAGTTGGCGCCCTCGCCGTTGCCGATCTCCTCCTCGATCACCCGGCGGACGATCGAGGCGTACGCGTCGTCGTCCACGTCGAACGCGCCACCGGCGAGCGAGACCGGCAACTGCGGGAGGGCGGAGGTGAATTCGGCCAAAGGGAGGGCGTGCTGTTCGGTCACCGACAGGGCTTGCAGCGGGGTGCCGTCGTCGTGCGCCTCGAAGCCGCGCTCGCGGATCTGCCGGTACGGGACGAGCGCGAGCAGGTCGTGCACCGGGGTGCCGCCGGCCGGGACGCCGTCGCGCACCGGGAGGTCGGCGAGGCGCTCGTAGCTGTCGACGGTGCCCACCAGCACCTCGACGGTGTCCGGGGCGAGTCGGGGGGTGCGGCGGTGCAGCAGGGCGAAGGCGGGGGCGCCGGGGGCGGTGAGGCGGGCGAGCAGGCCGGTGGCGGTGGTCACGGGTGCGGCTTCCTTCCGGGTGGATGGCGAGGGCGGTGCTGGATCCGCTCCCGGAGAGCCGTCTGCTCAGATGCCGACGGCCGCCCCGAGGGGCGGCCGTCGTGTTCGTCTTAGGAACGCGCGATCGGTGGGCCGCCCTTGAAGGAGGCCCACCACCAGGAGTGGTTGTGGGGCGCGTGCATGGGTTCGAGCGTAGCGGATCGGGCGGGACGGGTGAGGCCGGTCACTACTGTTGTCCGAGATGTGTCTCAGTCCTCGGGCAATGGTCACGGATCGCTCGTGCCACCCCGTAGCCTTGGCCGTGTGACCGCTACGACTGAGACATCGAGGGCTGCCCACTCCTGGCAGTCCCTGCCCGCGGCGCAGCAGCCTGAATGGCCGGACCAAGAGGCTCTGCGCAAGACCCTTGCCGAGCTCGCCTCGTATCCGCCGCTCGTCTTCGCCGGCGAGTGCGACCAGCTGCGCGCCCGGCTCGGGGCCGTGGCGCGCGGGGAGGCGTTCCTCCTCCAGGGTGGTGACTGCGCGGAGGCCTTCGACGGCGTCTCGGCGGAGCACATCCGCAACAAGCTGAAGACCCTGCTGCAGATGGCCGCCGTGCTGACGTACGCGGCCTCGGTGCCGGTGGTGAAGGTCGGCCGCATCGCCGGCCAGTACTCCAAGCCGCGGTCCAAGTCGACCGAGACCCGGGACGGCGTGACGCTGCCGGTCTACCGGGGCGACTCGGTGAACGGCTTCGAGTTCACGCCCGAGTCCCGGATCCCGGACCCGGAGCGCCTGAAGCGGATGTACAACGCGTCCGCCGCGACGCTCAACCTGGTGCGCGCGTTCACCACCGGCGGCTACGCCGACCTGCGCCAGGTGCACGCCTGGAACCAGGACTTCGTGCGCAACTCGCCGGCCGGCCAGCGCTACGAGCAGCTCGCCCGGGAGATCGACAACGCCCTGGCGTTCATGAGCGCCTGCGGCGTGGTGCCGGAGGAGTTCAAGGCGGTCGAGTTCTTCTCCTCACACGAGGCGCTGGTGCTCGACTACGAGACCGCGCTGACCCGCGTGGACTCGCGCACCGGCGAGCTGTACGACGTCTCCGGCCACATGGTGTGGGTCGGCGAGCGCACCCGGCAGCTGGACCACGCGCACATCGAGTTCGCGTCGAAGATCCGCAACCCGATCGGCGTCAAGCTCGGCCCGACCACCTCGGTGGACGAGGCACTGGCCCTGATCGAGAAGCTGGACCCGGAGCGCGAGCCCGGTCGCCTGACCTTCATCACCCGGATGGGCGCGGGCAAGATCCGCGAGCACCTGCCCACCCTGCTGGAGAAGGTCACCGCCTCCGGCGCCAAGCCGGTGTGGATCTGCGACCCGATGCACGGCAACACCTTCGAGGCCTCCAGCGGGCACAAGACCCGCCGCTTCGACGACGTCCTGGACGAGGTCAAGGGCTTCTTCGAGGTGCACCGGGCGCTCGGTACCCACCCGGGCGGCATCCACGTGGAGCTGACCGGCGACGACGTCACCGAGTGCGTCGGCGGCGGCGACGAGGTCATGGTCGACGACCTGCACCAGCGCTACGAGACGGCCTGTGACCCGCGGCTCAACCGCAGCCAGTCGCTGGACCTGGCGTTCCTGGTGGCGGAGATGTACCGGGGGCAGTGAGCCCCGGGCGCTGCCGGCCCTGCGGCGCCGAATGTGACGAAGGCCCCTCCGGATTCGGGATTCCCGAGCCCGGAGGGGCTTTTTCGTACCCGGATCGCCGGGTAAGGTGAGGCTTAGTGAGCTAAGGCAAGCCTTAGTCAAGATCCGCTCCGCTTCACCCTGGGAGAGCCCGCGATGTACGTGTGCATGTGCCATGCGGTCACCGAGGACCAGGTGAAGAAGGCGATCGACGCGGGTGCCGACACCCCGCGCCGGATAGCGAAGGGCTGCAAGGCCGGCACCGACTGCGGCTCCTGCGTACGGCGGATCCAGGCGCTGCTCGGCGAGCACGGCGCCCGGCCCTGCCCGACCGCCCGGCTGGCCGCGAAGCTCGGCCTGGCCGACCCGGAGCCGCAGGCCGCGCCCGCGGCCCCGGTCGCCCCGGCGCCGGTGACGGGGCCGATCGCCCCGGCGCTCCCGCTGCGCGTGGCCTGAGCGCTCAGGACTCCGGCTGCTCGATGAGCTGGGCGAGGTAGAGCGCCTCGCCGAGCTTCTCCAGGAGCTCCAGCTGGGTGTCCAGGTAGTCGATGTGGTGCTCCTCGTCGGCGAGGATGTCCTCGAAGATGTTCGCCGAGGTGACGTCGTTCTTGGCCCGCATCACCACGATCCCGCGCTTGAGCCGGTCGATCGCCTCGACCTCGATCTGGCGGTCGGCCTCGAACATCTCCTTGACCGTCTGGCCGATCCGGACGTGGAAGAGCCGCTGGTAGTTGGGCAGCCCGTCGAGGAACAGGATCCGGTCGGTGAGCGTCTCGGCGTGCTTCATCTCGTCGAAGGACTCGTGCCGGGTGTACTTGGCGAGCTTCGTCCAGCCGAAGTTCTCCTGCATCTTGGCGTGCAGGAAGTACTGGTTGATCGCGGTCAGCTCGGCGGTGAGCTGTTCGTTGAGGAATTCGATGACCTCGGGATCGCCCTGCATGCGGTGCCTCCTGCGCTCGTCCCTGCGATGGGTCCTGCGCTGCGCATCCTGGCACCGTGGCGGGAAGGAATTCCAGTAAGTTCACACTCACTAGGACATGTGTCGGAATATCCGATTTGGGCGGAACTCCGATGGTGGGCGATCGACCGTTGGACCGTACGGGCAGGGCGTGAACCAGCCCCAAGGGGCGCGCGCCGGCGCTCGTCCGCCGTCTGTCACCATGGATCCATGGGTCAGTCCAATCACGAACCACTTCCGCCGTCTGACCCGAGGCTCCCCCCGGGCCAGCGCGTCCAGCGCGGCTGGCCCGCCCTGCACTACGGGCCGGTGCCCCGCTTCAAGCCGCTGACCTGGGACCTCCAGGTGTTCGGCGCCACCGCCTCGGCGGAGAAGCACAGCTGGGACTTCGAGGCCTTCAACGCCCTGCCCCGCACCACCGTCGTCGCGGACCTGCACTGCGTCACCAAGTTCTCCGTCCTCGGCAACGCGTGGACGGGAGTGCCGGCCGCCGCCGTGCTCGACCTGGTGCCCCCGGCGCCCGGCGTCACCCATGTGATGGTCTGGGCCGAGTACGGCTACAGCGCCAACCTGCGGCTGGCCGACTTCGCCGACCCGCACAGCCTGCTCGCCACCCACCGCAACGGCGAGGCGCTCACCGCCGAGCACGGCTTCCCGGTGCGGCTGGTCGTGCCGCGGCTGTACGCCTGGAAGGGCCCCAAATGGGTCCGCGCGGTGGAGTACATGCGGGCCGACCGGCGCGGCTTCTGGGAGGAACGCGGCTACCACAACCTCGCCGACCCCTGGCGCGAGCAGCGCTACTCCTACCAGGAGGAGCCCGGCGACGGGCCGCTGCGCTGAACCGCCCCGACCGAGGCGCCGCGGGGGTGCCGCTAGAAGAGCGAGAACCTGACCGTCACCGTGCTGCGCTGGGGCCGCCGCTCGCCCGCCGCCGGGGACTGGCCGGACGCCTTGACCGCGCCGAACACGTCCCAACCGCTGGTCTGCATCGTGAAGCCCGCCGCCTGCAGCGCCTTCTGCGCCTCGTCCTTGGTCAGCCCGGAGACGTCCGGGACGGGCACCATGCCCTTGCTCACCACCAGCGAGACCGCCGCGTTCTCCTGCAGCGGTTGCCCGGCCGCCGGCGAGCTGCTGACCACCGAGCCCTCCGGCACGCCGTCGTTGTAGGTCTCGGTCACCCCGCCCCTGGTCAGGCCGGCGCCGGCCAGGGCCGCGGCGGCGTCGGCGGCGCTCTTGCCGGTGAGGTCCGGCACGGCGATCCGCTTGGGGCCCTTGGACACCGTGACGGTGATGGTGTCGCTGCGGCGGGTGCGGGCGCCCACCCCCGGGTCGGTGGAGACCACCTGGCCGGACGGGACGGACTCGCTGAAGGCCTCCACGAACCTGCCGTGCAGGCCGTCCTTGTCCAGGATCCGCTGCGCCTCGGCCCGGTCCTTGCCCAGCACCCCGGGCACCGAGCCGTACAGGCCCTCGGAGAGCCCGTAGGTGACACCGCCGATCGCCAGCACCAGGGCGGTCAGCGCGGCGGCCCAGATCAGCGGCCTGCGCGGGAGGCGGCGCAGCGGGCCCTGCCGGCGTTCGCGGGCCGGGGCCGGCTCGTCGTACGGGCGCGGCTCGGTGAGCAGCTGGTCCATCAGCTCCGGCGGCACGTCCAGCACGCTGGTGCGCTCCGGCGGCGGGGCGTCGGCGGGCCGGGGCGGCGGCTGGATCACCGAGGTCGGTTCGCCGGTGGGGTGGCTCGGGCTGGGCCGGGTGGAGGCCGGGGGTTCGGCGTCCAGCTCGTGCGGGGCGAGGGTGCGGCGGACCCGCTGGAGGGCGGCCAGCAGCTCGACCGCGTCGTGCGGGCGGGCGCCGGCCGTCCGGGCGCAGGCTCCGGCCACTATGGCGTCCAGCTCGGGGCCGACGGCGGGGGCGGTCAGGGAGGGCGCGGGGACGTCCTCGTGCAGGTGCTTGTACATGACCTGGACGGGGTTGTCGCCGGTGTGCGGGCGCCGGCCGGTGAGCATCTCGTACAGCAGGATGCCGGCCGCGTAGACGTCCACCCGCTGGTCGGTCGGGGCGTCCGGGAGGATCTGCTCGGGCGCCAGGTAGGAGACGGTGCCCATGACCGTGCCGCCGGTGGCGGTGCTGGTCGAGGTGGGCGCGCCGTCGGCGGAGCCGAGCACCCGGACCAGGCCGAAGTCGGCGACCTTGACCAGGCCGTCCTCGGTGATCAGCACGTTCTCCGGCTTGACGTCGCGGTGGACCAGCCCGGCCCGGTGGGCGGCGCCGAGGGCGGCGAGCACCGGCTCCATCACGTCCAGCGCGGCCCGGACGGAGAGCGCGCCGCGGTCGCGCAGCAGGTCGCGCAGGGTGCGGCCGGGCACGTACTCCATGGCGAGGAAGACGTTTCCGCCGTCCGCGCCCTGGTCGAAGACGTTGACCACGTTGGGGTGGCTGAGCCTGGCGACCGCCTTGGCCTCGCGGATGAAACGGGAGGTGAAGTTCTCGTCGCCGGCCAGCGAGGGGTGCATCACCTTGAGGGCGACCACCCGGTCCAGCCGGGTGTCGGTGCCCTGGTAGACGGTGGACATCCCGCCGGTCGCGATGCGCTGCCCGACCCGGTACCGGTTGTCGAGCAGGGCGCCGATCAGGGGGTCGTGCAGTGCCATGTCCACCCGGCGAGTCTAGTGCCGGGCCGGGCGGCCGGACCCTGAGGACGACGACCCCGGGCCCGGCTGTGCCCGGCTTGTGACACGCCGGCGCCCGGCGTCTAGAAGGCGGGCCGCTCCCGGGTGTCCAGGTCGGCCCGGCCGGCCATCGCGGAGGAGGCCTCAGCGTGGAAGCGGCGCGGGATGCGGCCGGCCCGCCGGGCGAGCCGGCCCGCCTCGGCGGCGTGCCGCATCGCCTCGGCCATCAGCACCGGGTCCTGAGCCCGGGTCACCGCGGAGGCGAGCATCACCGCGGAGCAGCCGAGCTCCATCGCCAGCGCGACGTCCGAGGCGGTGCCGGCGCCCGCGTCCAGGATCACCGGGACGCCCGCGCTCTCCACGATCAGCTGGAAGTTGTGCGGGTTGCGGATGCCGAGGCCGGAGCCGATCGGCGAGCCCAGCGGCATGATCGCGGCGCAGCCGACGTCCTCCAGCTTGCGGGCCAGCACCGGGTCGTCGTTGGTGTACGGCAGCACCGTGAAGCCGTCGTCGACCAGCGTCTCGGCGGCGTCCAGCAACTCGATCGGGTCCGGCAGGAGGGTCCGCTCGTCGGCGATCACCTCCAGCTTCACCCAGTCGGTGCCGAGCGCCTCGCGGGCCAGCCGGGCGGTCAGCACCGCCTCGCCGGCGGTGAAGCAGCCGGCCGTGTTGGGCAGCACCCGGATGCCGTTGCGGGTCAGTACGTCCAGGACGGAGCCCTGCGTGGTGGTGTCGACCCGGCGCATCGCGACGGTGGTCAGCTCGGTGCCGGAGGCGAGCAGGGCGCGCTCCAGGACCTCCAGGCTCGGCGCGCCGCCGGTGCCCATGATCAGCCGGGAGGAGAAGCCCGCCCCGGCGATGGTCAGCAGGTCGTCGGCCATCTCAGCCTCCCTGGACGGCGGTGAGGATCTCGACCCGGTCGCCGGTGTTCAACGGCGTATCGGACCACGAACTGCGCGGCACCACGGCCTCGTTGAGCGCGGCGGCGACGCCGGAGTTGGCCCGGCTCACGGTGGCGACCACCTCGGCGAGGGTGGCCGAGGCGGGCACCGCGCGGGGCTCGCCGTTGACGGTCAGTGCGATCTCGGTCATGCCAGGGCCTTCGTGGTGGAGCGGTCGGGGGAGGGTCGGTCGGGAGAGAACCGGGTGGGGGTGAACGGCTGTGCCAGCTCGGGGAGTTCGCCGCTGGCCAGGTACTCGGAGACCAGGTCGGCGGTCACCGGGGTGAGCAGCACGCCGTTGCGGTAGTGGCCGGTGGCGGCGACCAGGCCCGGCAGTGCCGTCGGGCCGAGCAGCGGGGCGTTGTCGGGCGAGCCGGGGCGCAGGCCGGCCGAGGTCTCCACCAGCGGGAGTTCGGTGATGCCCGGCACCAAATCGTGGGCGTCGCGCAGGAGTTCGTACACCCCGCCGGCGGTGACGGTGGTGTCGTAGCCCTGCTCCTCGGTGGTCGCGCCGATCACCAGCTCGCCGTTCTCCCGGGGCACCAGGTACAGGTGCCGGCCGCGCACCACCGCGCGGACGTTGCGGGAGAGGAACGGCCGGTAGGCGTCGGGGACGCGCAGCCGCAGGATCTGGCCCTTCACCGGGCGGATCGCGGGCAGCACGCCCTCGGGCAGGCCCGGCAGCCGGTGGCTGTGCGGCCCGGCGGCGAGGACGACCCGGTCGGCGGCCAGGCTCGCCCCGGTGCCCAGGCGGGCACCGACCGCCCGGCCGTCCTCGACCAGCAGCTCGACGGCCTCGGCGCGGTGCACGACCACGCCCGCCCGCTCGCCGGCCAGCAGCAGTGCCGTGAGCATCCGGCGGCCGTCCACCTGGTGGTCCTCGGCGACGTGCAGGCCGCCGCGCACCCCGGGGGCGAGCATCGGCTCCAGCCTGCGGGCCTCCCGGCCGGTCAGCCAGGCCGACTCCAGGCCGAGCCGCCGGTGGAAGGCGTGCAGCTCGCGCAGTTCCTCGCGGTCGTCGGAGTCCAGCGCGACGGCGACCGTGCCGCAGCGGCGGTAGCCGGTGTCCTCGCCGCCGCTCGCCTCGGTGAGCTCGGCGGCGAAGTCCGCGTAGCGCTCGTTCGAGGCCATGCCGAGGCGCAGCAGCGGCTCCTCGCCGTACTGCAGCTCGGTGACCGGGGCGAGCATCCCGGCCGCGACCCACCCCGCCCCGCCGCCCGGGGAGGGGTCGACCACGGTGGTCCGCAGCCCGCGCTGAGCCGACCGCCAGGCGACGGCGAGGCCGATGATGCCCCCGCCGATCACCAGGACGTCGGCGTGCGCGTCTGATGGCAAACGTGTCAAAGCCGCTCTTCTCCCTTCGCCGGTATGACCCGGATCAGGTTCGTACGGTCGCGGGCCGTGCCAGCCCGCCTCTCAGCCCGGTTCGCCGGGCTCCCGTGATGGTGTCCCCACCATAACGCCGGGGCCCGGTCCGGCCGAAGGCCCGTACGAAGGGTGGACAGGACGGCCGGGGGACGGGCGGGGAGGGCGGCCGCCAGGGGGCTCCACGGGTGCTGAGTACAGTGACGGGCGTGGCAGAACTGAGCGGAACGGATCAGGTGGTCGTGGTCGGGGCCGGGCTGGCCGGGGCGCAGTGCGCCCTGAAGCTGCGGCACGGCGGCTGGCGCGGGCGGATCGTCCTGCTCGGCGAGGAGCCGCACGCGCCGTACGACCGGCCGCCGCTCTCCAAGGACGTCCTGCTCGGCAAGAGCGACACCACCACCCTGGACATCGACTACGCGAACCTCGGCATCGAGGTGCTCACCGGCCGCCGCGCCACCGGCCTCACCCCCGGCGTGCTGCACACCGACGGCGGCGACCTGCCGTACGGCTCGCTGGTGATCGCCACCGGCGCCGTTCCGCGCGCCCTGCCCGGCGCCGAGCGCGCGCACCTGCTGCACACCCTGGACGACGCCCTGGCGCTGCGCGCGCTGCTCCGCCCCGGCCTGCGGCTGGTGCTGGTCGGCGCGGGCTGGATCGGCGCGGAGGTGTCCACGGCCGCCCGCGAGGCGGACTGCGAGGTGACCGTGGTCGAGGCGGGGCCGGCGCCGCTGCCCGGCGCGCTGCCGACCCCGATCGGCTCGGCGATGGCCGCCTGGTACGCCGAGGCCGGCGTCGACCTGCGCTGCGGGGTGGGCGTGGCCGCCGTCGAGCCCGGCGCGGTGCTGCTGGCGGACGGCTCGCACCTGCCCGCCGACGAGGTGGTGGTCGGCATCGGCGCCCGGCCCGCGACCGGCTGGCTGGCCGGCTCCGGCGTCGAACTGGACGGGACCGGCGCCGTCGTGGTGGACGGGCACCTGCGCACCGGCCTGCCCGGAGTCTTCGCGGCCGGCGACTGCGTCAGCTACCCCTCGGCCCGGGCCGGTGCCCGGCTCGCCGTCCAGCACTGGGACCACGCGCTGCAGTCCGGCGAGGCCGCCGCCGCGGCCGTCCTCGGCACGGACGCGCCGCCGTACGACCCGGTGCCGTACTTCTGGTCGGAGCAGTTCGGGCGGATGGTCCAGTACGCCGGCCGGCACGCCGAGGGCGACGAGCCGCTGTGGCGCGGCAGCCCGCAGGACGCCTCCTGGGCCCTGCTGTGGCTGCGCGACGGGGTGCCGAGCGCCCTGCTGACCGTGGACCGGCCGCGCGACCTCACCCAGGGGCGGCGGCTGATCGAGCGCGGCACCGCGCTGGACCCGGCCCGGGCGGCCGACCCGGCGGTGCCGTTGAAGTCGGCCACCGCCTAGCGGCGGCGCCCTGCGGGACGCTTCGGCGGTGCTCCGGCGGCCCCCGGGCGGGGGCTTTGGTGCGCGGCGGGCCTCCGAGGTGGCAGTCTGGTGGAGTGAGTGAGATCGAAAGCAAGATTGAAGCCCTGGTCCCCGAGTGGATGTACCTGCCCGACATCTCGGAGCAGTGGGGCGTCCGCGTCACCGAGGTCCGGGACCTGGTGCGCAGCGGCGGCCTGATCGCCGTCCGACGGGGCCCGAACAAGTCGCTGCAGGTGCCCGCGGCGTTCATCGACGGTCCGGGGCTGGTCAAGCACCTGTCCGGCACCCTGACCGTCCTGCGCGACTGCGGGTACAACGACGTCGAGATCCTGGAGTGGCTGTTCACCGAGGACCCGTCGCTGCCCGGCAGCCCGATCCAGGCGCTGTGCGAGAACCGCGGCACCGAGGTCAAGCGCCGCGCCCAGGCGATGCTGATCTGATGGCGGCGGACACCCCGCGCGCCCGGCTCGCCGACGCCCGGCTCTACCTGTGCACCGACGCCCGGCGGGAGCAGGGCGACCTGCCCGAGTTCCTGGACGCGGCGCTGGCGGGCGGCGTGGACATCGTCCAGCTGCGCGACAAGGGCCTGGAGGCCAAGCAGGAGCTGGCGGCCCTGGAGGTCTTCGCGGACGCCTGCCGCCGCCACGGTCGGCTGCTGTCCGTCAACGACCGCGCCGACGTCGCCCACGCGGCCCGGCCGGACGTGCTGCACCTCGGCCAGGACGACCTCCCGGTGCCGGCCGCGCGGGCGATCCTGGGCGAGGACGTCCTGATCGGCCGGTCCTGCCACGCCGAGTCCGAGGTGGACGCGGCGGTCGCCGAGGCCGGGGTGGACTACTTCTGCACCGGCCCGGTCTGGCCGACGCCGACCAAGCCGGGCCGCCCGGCGCCGGGCCTCGGCCTGGTCTCGTACGCGGGGAAGCAGGACACCGACCGGCCGTGGTTCGCCATCGGCGGGATCGACCTCGGCAACGTGGACGAGGTCCTGGCCGCCGGTGCCCGCCGGATCGTCGTGGTCCGGGCGATCACCGCCGCGGACGACCCCGGGGCGGCCGCCGCCGAGCTGTCCCGCCGGGTGCGCGCGGTCTGACGCCGGGGCGGGGCCCCGCCGGATTACGGGCCCCGCCGGGTTTCGGCCCGCAGGGTCAGGGCCGCCGCCGTCCCTCAGTACTTGCGGACGGTGGCGGCCTCGGCCAGGGCCAGCAGCACCCCGCGGGCCCGCTCATCCGCCAGCGGCGCCGCCTCCAGCGCGGCCAGGGACTGCCGCATCAGCTCCTCGATCCGGTGCTCCACCAGCTCGGGTGCTCCGCTGCGGGCGACCAGCTCGCGCAGCCGGGCCACCTCCTCGGGCGCCAGGTCCGGCGCGCCGAGCCGCTCGTCCAGGTGCCGGGCGTCGGCGGCCGGCAGGCCCCGCATCGCGTGCGCGACCAGCAGGGTGCGCTTGCCCTCGCGCAGGTCGTCGCCGGCCGGCTTGCCGGTGACGGCCGGATCCCCGAAGACGCCGAGCAGGTCGTCCCGCAGCTGGAAGGCCTCGCCGAGCGGCAGCCCGAACGCCCCGAGGGCCTCGACCAGGTCCGGCCCGGCGCCCGCCAGCAGTGCGCCGACCTGCAGCGGCCGCTCGATCGTGTACTTCGCGGACTTGTAGTGCAGCACCGTCCGCGCCCGGTCCGGCGCGCCCGCGTCCGTCGAGTCGCCGGCCACCGGCTCCAGCACGTCCAGGTACTGCCCGAGCATGACCTCGGTGCGCATCAGGTCGAACACCGGCTTGGCTGCCAGCACCGCGGCCGGCTCCAGGCCCGAGCGCAGGAACAGCTCGTCGCACCAGATCAGCAGCAGGTCGCCGAGCAGGACGGCGGCCGAGGCACCGTACTGCTCGCGGTCGCCGCGCCAGCCGCTGTCGCGGTGCAACGCCTCGAAGCGGCGGTGGACCGAGGGCAGGCCGCGGCGGGTGTCGCTGCGGTCCATCAGGTCGTCGTGCACCAGGGCGCTCGCCTGGAGCAGTTCCAGGGCGGCGGCCGCGTTGGCGATCGGGTCGCCGGCCGCGCCGCCGGCCGGGCCGCCGGCGCCGCGCCAGCCCCAGTAGCAGAAGGCCGGGCGCAGCCGCTTGCCGCCGTCCAGCAGGAAGTCGCGCAGCGCGTCGGAGACCGGGAGCAGCTGGGGGGAGATCCTGCCGAGCAACGCGGACTGGCCGTCCATGAACGCGGCGAGCGCGGCGTTGACGCGTGTCCGGACGTCCTCCACGTCAATGGGGTTGGCCGGCCGGGTGCTGGACGAGGTCACGATGGGGCTCCGCTGGTTCTCTGGGGTGCAGCAAGCGTAGCGGGGCAGCTGGGAACGGGTGTGCGAGCGACCCCGGGGGAGTGGTGCGAGGGAGCGCGCCGGGGTGGTCGGGAGCTGCCGCGCAGTCGCCCCGGGCGGACCGGAACGCCGTCCGTCGATTGTCTCAATCCGTGGAACGCGGTTGTCCGGCCGCCTCGAAGGCCCGATAGCCTGCCAGCATGGCACTCGGTATCGCTTCCACGAGAACGGATCGCGCACTGACGGTGCGCGAACTCCTGGCGGCCGGCAAGCGCTCCTTCTCCTTCGAGTTCATGCCGCCGCGCACGGAGGCCGGCGAGCAGAAGCTCTGGGACGCCATCCGTCGACTCGAACCGCTCGACCCCAACTTCGTCTGCATGACGTACGGCGCCGGCGGCTCCTCGCGCGAGCGCACCGTCAACATGGTCGGCCGGATCGCGACCGAGACCACGCTCACCCCGGTCGCCCACCTGACCGCGGTGGACCACTCGATCGCGGAACTGCGCAACATCATCGGCCAGTACGCCGACCAGGGCGTCCGCAACGTCCTCGCCGTCCGGGGAGACCCGCCCGGCGACCCGATGGGCGAGTGGGTCTCGCACCCCGACGGCGTCACCTACGCGTACGAGCTGGTGGAGCTCATCAAGGGCATCGGCGACTTCTGCGTGGGCGTCGCGGCATCGCCGAACATGCACCCGCGCTCGACCGACTGGGACGAGGACATCCGGCACTTCGTGGCGAAGATCCGCTCCGGGGCCGACTACGCGATCACCCAGATGTTCTTCGAGGTGGACGACTACCTGCGGCTGCGCGACCGGGTGACGGCCGCGGGCTGCGAGACGCCGATCATCCCGGAGATCATGCCGGTGACCAACGCCAAGCAGCTGGAGCGCTTCCCGCAGCTCAGCGGCTCACCCTTCCCCACCGACCTGGAGGCCCGCCTGCGGGCGGCCGTCGACGACCCGGCGGCGCTGCGGGCCATCGGCATCGAGCACGCCACGGCGATGGCCGAACGCCTCCTCGACGAGGGCGCGCCGGGCCTGCACTTCATCACGCTGAACCACTCGACGGCGACGCTGGAGATCTATCAGAACCTGGGGCTGCACCAGCGCTGAGCGGCGGCGCGCGTCCCTCGACGGGCCTCCTGTCGCCGGGTGTTCACGAGCCCGTCACCGTCCCGACGGTGGCGGGCTCGGTCGTGTGCGGCCGGTGCCCCGTGCGGCGGGAACGCGATGCGGTACCCCGGCCGTTGAACCGGTACAGTCGCCGGACACGCGCGGCGGACACGCGCGGGCACGCGACTGGAGGTATCGGGCGGATGGGCATCGGATACCTGCTGCTGTACGCCGCGTTGGCGGTGGTGGCGCTCTGGCTGGTCGCCGAGGTGCTGCTGCAGAACCGGGCGCCGCTGCACTGGCGGGTCCTGGCCCTGGCCGGCTTCCTGGGCGTGGCCGCCGGGATGGGCCTCGGGTCGGTCGTGGTGATCGGGGTCGGCGCGGCGCTGTTCGCGGCCGGCCAGGCCTTCGTCACCCTCTCGGTCAAGCGCGGCCACCGCAACGGCTGGTCCCTGCGGAAAGCCGACGGCAGCCTGCCCGGCCCGCTCGCCAAGGTGCCGCTGCTCGGCGCCCTGACCGGCGGCGCGGCCGCGGTGGCGGCCGCCGCGGCCACCGCGGAGCGGATCGGCGAGGTCAGCGCCGTCGAGGAGACCCCGGCCGCCGTGCCGGTGCCCGACGAGGCGCCGGAGGTCGAGCAGACCTCCGCCTTCGAGATGCAGGAGCTCGCCCAGGACGGCATCTACGCCCCCTCGTACTACGAGGAGCATCAGCAGCCGCAGGAGCAGCAGTACCAGGACCCGTACGCCGCCGCCTACCAGGGCGGCTACGACCAGCAGCAGTGGCAGACCCAGCAGCAGTCCGCCTTCGGCTACGACCAGCAGTCCTACGGCGGCTACCCGCAGCAACAGCAGGACCCGTACGGCGCCTACCAGCACCAGCAGGGCGGGCAGCAGGAGCACTACGCGGGCTACGAGCAGCAGCCGCAGCACCAGCAGCCCTGGGATCCGAACGCCCAGCAGCAGTACCAGCAGCACCAGCAGCAGTGGCAGTCCCAGCCCGAGCACGACCAGCACACCCAGGGCATCCCGCAGCAGCCGATGTACGACCAGAACTACGGCTACCAGCAGCAGAACACCTGGCAACAGGGCTGACCCGACCTGACCGGGGCCGCCGGCTGGCCTGCCCTCCCGGGCCTACGCCGGGCCGATCAGCCCGGCGGTGATGCAGGCAGACATGCCTACGCGGGCGAGCCCGCCGCCGGGGTGGGCATTGCCGCCGACCAGGTAGAGGCCGGGGACGGGGGACTCGTTGGCCGGCTTCAGCCACCAGCCCGACGAGCCGGCCAGGACCGGGCGGGCGACCGCGCCGCCGAGCGCGCCGGTCTCCCGGCGGGTGTCCTCCGGAGTGCGCACGACCCGCCACAGCACCCGCTCGCGCAGGCCCAGGCCGGCCGCGTCCACGTGGGCGAGCAGCCGGTCGGCGTAGTGGTCGGCGACGCCCGGGGCGGTCCAGTCGACGTCGCCCTGGGTCGGGACGGTCGCGGTCAGCACCACGCTCTCGTGCCCGTCGTCCGGGCGCAGCGCCGGGTCGTCCGGGCGCAGCACCTGGACGGTGGGGCGTTCGCAGGGCGGCACCGCGAGGGTCAGCGCGTTCGCCTCGTCGGCCGGGTCGGCCGCGTGCACCACCGTGCGGTGCGCGGTGCCGTCCGGCCGGGGCCCGCGCAGGGCGAGCAGCACGCTGAACCGGCCGGGCACCTCCTGCGGCTCCCACTCCTCGGGGGGCATCCCGGGCCACGCGGCGAGGCCGTGGCGGTGGAAGGCGGCGGCGTCCATCGCGGAGACCACCACGTCCGCGTCGATCCGGCCGCCCGCCGTCTCGACCCCGGCCGCCCGACCGCCCTCGACGACCACCCGGGTGACCGGGGTGTCGAAGCGGAATCCGACCCCGCGCAGCTCACAGCGCCGGAAAACCGCGTCCGCGAGGGCCCGCAGGCCGCCCCGGACGTACCAGACGCCGAAGGACTGCTCCATGTACGGCAGCACGGTCGCCCCGGCGGGCGCCTCGGCCGGGGTGAAGCCGTACCGCACGGCCGGTTCGAACAGCAGGGCGCTCAGCCCGGGGTGGCCGTCGAGCTCGCGCGCGGCGACGTGCTCCAGGGACCACGGGTGCGGGCGGCGCAGCCGGGCCAGGCCGAGGCGCGCCCCGACGGGGTACGGGTCGGTGCCCAGGAACGTCCGGTCGGCCGGGAGCGGTTCCTCCAGCAGCGGGCGGCGGGTGGCCTCCCAGACCGTCCGGCCGTGGTTCATCACCGCGCTCCAGCGGGCGCCGGAGCCGGCCCCGAACGCCGCGTCCAGGGCCTGGCTGACGCCGCCGCGGGACGCGTTGGGCAGGGTGACGGAGGTGCCGTCGGGAAACAGGTGCCGGCTCTCCGGGTCGACCGGGGCCAGCCCGACCAGCTGCTCCAGCGGCTCCTTGCCGGTCTTCAGCGCCAGGTCGCGGTAGACGGCCGGGAGGGCGAGCAGCCCGGGCCCGGTGTCGAACGCGAAGCCGTCCCGCTCGTACCGGCCGACCATGCCCCCGTACGTGCCGCCCGCCTCGCAGACCGTCACCCGGTGGCCGAGGGTCGCCAGCCGGGAGGCCGCCGCGAGCCCGCTCATTCCTGCGCCGATGATGACGATCCGTGCCATGGCAACTGATCCTAGGGCCCGTCTTCAGACTCCCGTCGTCCGCCCGGAGGGCGGGCGGGGCGGCGTTGGGGTGCGTGCATCGCAAGGCGGAGGATGGGGGCACCTCCCGGCCGAAGGCTGGGGGAGAGTCCATGCGGTGGGGGTACCTCCCGGCCGAAGGCTGGGGGACATCGGCGACTGACGACAACACGGCGAGGTGCGTGCCCCAACGCCGCCCCGCAGGCGGGAGTTTGAAGACGGGCCCTACTGCGGTGCGTACGCGTTGTCCGCGGCCCGGGCGGCCCTGCGCTCGCGGCGGCGGGCCCGGAAGGCGCGGATCCGGCTGATCGCCAGCCAGACCAGCAGCAGGCCGGCGGCCAGGACCGCGGCGGCGATCGAGGCGGCCAGCCAGGGGTGGAAGATCGCCAGGGTGACCAGGCCGGCCACCGAGAGGTCCTCCGCCATGCTGACCACGATGTTGCTGGCCGGCTCGGGGGAGGTGTTGACGGCCATCCGCAGCGAGGCCTTCACCAGGTGGCTGAGCAGCGCCGTGGTGCCGCCCATCGCGCCGGCCGCGACCTCGCTGAGCGAGCCGGGGTCGTTGCTCGCGATCAGCACGCCGACGGTGGCGCCGGCGATCGGCCGGATCACGGTGTGGACCACGTCCCAGACGCTGTCCACGTACGGGATCTTGTCGGCCACCGCCTCCACCGCGAACAGCACGGCGGCCGCGATCAGCACGTCCGTGCGCTCCAGCGCGTGCGGCACCGACTGCGCGTCGGCGAACCGGCCCAGCAGGCCGAGCAGCAGCACCACCGCGTAGGCGTTGATTCCGCTGGCCAGTCCGCTGGTGAAGATCAGCGGCAGGATCGTCATGGCCTCCCCCTCCTCGGATACCCGGGCCGGTTCCGCCCGGCCCCGCCGTACCGTACCGGCACCCGGGACGCCGCGGGTGACCGGCGGGGGTCGATGACGGGTCCGGGCGGGGACTGAGTACGGATACTCAGATCCGCGGTTGAGTACGTCAGCGGGTGGCCTCCGACCTGCGGAGACGGGAGAGTAGGGGCACCCGGGAGGGCGGCGCGTCGGGCGCCGGCCCACGCGGGCGGCGGATCCGTCCGTCCCCCGGCGGGAGCGTCAGGGGGCGGCGGCGGAGGTCCGCCACGGGGCTGGTCACGGTCCCCGCACCGCCGACACGGGGCGGCGGAGCGGGCCGGGGGGAGACCGGCCGCGGGGGAGTTCGCCACCGCCGCCCATGGGGGGAACGGCGGAGCGACGGCACACGGCGGCGGCGCGGAACCGGGGAGGGCCCGCGCCCGCCGCCGCTTGGCGTTCCGGAGGCCCGCCGGTCCCCGGAGCACCCCGGTCGGCACGGTCAGTGTCAGTGGTGCCGGTCACGATGGCAGGGCACGGACCACCCGGTCCGCGCGCTGCCTCGGAACGGGGGAGACCATGACCGTCAGCCACCCTGAGCCCGTCACCGCCCGCCTCCACCCCGCCGCCCTGCCACAGCCCCCAGGGCCGTCCGCCGCCCGGCCCGCCGGAGGGGACGTCCACCCCGTGCCGCGCCGCGCCGCCGCGCCGCCGGCCGCCCTCGACCTGCTCGCCGACGCGCACCGCACCCTCGCCCGGGCCCGCGCCCTGGAGGACCCGCTGGAGCGCTACGCCACCGCCCACCTGGCCGCGCTGCGCACGGTGGCGGCCGTCCTGGCGGTGCGCGGCCGCCCGGAGAAGAGCCCGCGGCGGCGCAAGGCCATCCGCAGCGCCTGGGAGGTGCTGCCCGAGATGGCCCCGGAGCTCGCCGAGTGGGCGGTCTACTACGGTGCCGGGGCGCGCCGCCGGGCCGCCGCCGAGGCCGGGATCCGGGGCGCCGCGTCCGCCCGCGACGCCGACGACCTGATCCGCAACTCCGCCCTGTTCCTGCGCCTGGTCGAGCGGCTGCTGGGCCTGCGGGCGGTCCCGCCCGCGCCGCGGCTGCCGCTGGACGGCGACGAGCCGCCCGGCGCGGGCGGACCGGCCACCCGGCAGGCTTAAGGTGGAGGCATCCTGATCGAACTGCACGTGCCAAGGAGCCCCGCCTTGTACCCGACGCGTCCCCGCAGCGCCCTGCGTACCGCCGTGGTGTGGGAGGTGGTGCGGGCCGCCCTGGAGAAGCGGGCGGCCGAGCTGGACCAGCCGGTGCTCGACGTGGTCGACACCGGCGGCGGCACCGGCAACTTCGCCGTGCCGGTGGCCAAGCTCGGCCACCGCGTCACGGTCGTCGACCCGAGCCCGGACGCCCTGTTCGCCCTGGAGCGCCGGGCCGCCGAGGCCGGCGTGACGGACCTGGTGCGGGCCGTCCAGGGCGACACCCAGACGCTGCCCGAGCTGGTCGCCCCCGGCAGCGTCGACGCGGTGCTCTGCCACGGCGTGCTGGAGGTCGTCGACGACCCGGCCGAGTCGCTCGGCAGCCTGGCCGGCACCCTGCGCAAGGGCGGCCTGGTCAGCCTGCTGGCCGCCAACCGCAACGGCGCCGTGCTGGCCCGCGCCCTGGCCGGCCACTTCAACGAGGCCCGGACGGTGCTCTCCGCCGTCGACGGCCGTTGGGGCGAGCAGGACCCGATGCCGCGCCGCTTCACCGGCGAGGAGCTCGGCCGACTGGCCGAGGCTGCGGGCCTGCGGGTGGAGTCGGTGCACGGCGTGCGGGTCTTCGCCGACCTTGTCCCCGGCGTCCTGGTGGACACCGAGCCGGGCGCGCTGGAGGCGCTGCTGAAGCTGGAGGAGGCCGCCGCCGCGCAGCCCGCCTTCCACGCCGTGGCCACCCAGCTGCACCTGCTGGCCACCCTGGCCTGAGCCGCCCGCCCCGACGCCTCCGCGAGGCCTCCGCGAGGCCTTTGTGCATCCTTCCGCCGCCGTACGGTTCGCACACCGGACGGCGGCGGTTCGCGTCCCGGACGCCGGCCGGTCACCGGCCCGGCCGACCAGCCGGTTTTCGCTCTCCGCAGGGGAAGCTCCCCAGGTCCGGACCCATTCCATCCGATCGGGCACTTGTCCGTGGCGTGGCGCGTTGACACCGGTGCGGCCGTGCCCGCTCGAAGTGGCCCGTCCCACGCGGCGCAGACCACCCCGTAACGGGCTCACGGACCGTATGATCTGGGTAAAGCCGGAAAGCATGACAGCCGGACGCGTGGGGCATATGGACGACACGGGCCGGGGCCTCCCGCACAGGAGTCCGACCGTGTGCCCCAAGGCTGATTGGACTTTGCCTCCCCGACCGGGGTGGGCGGACCGGTCGCATCCGCGACCGACGAGTAGGAGGACTCCGTGCCGCTCTCGGAGCACGAGCAGCGACTGCTCGACCAGATGGAGCGAGCGCTGTATGCCGAAGATCCCAAATTCGCGTCGGCGCTTGAGGGAACCGGGCTGCGCACCTACACCCGTCGTCGGGTCTACCTGGCCGTCGCCGGCTTCGTGGTGGGGATCGGCCTGTTGATGGGCGGGATGGTCGTCCCGGACCAGATCTGGGTCAGCGTCGTGGGCTTCCTGGTGATGCTCGGGTGCGCGGTGTTCGCCGTGACCGGCTGGCGCCGCGGGCCGGCGGCCCAGGGGGCCGGGCCCGCTGCGGCCGCCGCCGCCCGCCGCAAGGCCGGGATGATGGACCGGGTCGAGCAGCGCTGGCAGCGCCGCAGGGACGAGCAGACCGGCGGCTTCTGAGCCGTCGGCCGGAGCGCGCCGGACCGAGGACTCAGCAGCCGGCCGCAGAAGCAGCCGCAGAAGCCGGGGGCGGGCAGTCGATCGACTGCCCGCCCCCGGCTTCTGCGTGCGGTGCCCGGGCTCAGGACTCCGGGGCGTTCGGCTTGGGGCGCCGGGTGAAGACCCGCCGCACCGGCGCCGAGACCGCCTCGACCGCCCGGTCCACGCCGGCGCCGACGGCCGCCCGGGCCGCCCGCACGGCGTCGGAGATCCGCCACCACAGCTGCGCCGAGGACGGCGGCAGCAGCACGGCCCTGGCCCGTCCGGCCCGGCCGGCGCTCGCACGCAGGCCGCGCCGCGCGGTGTGGACGTCGGCGGCCAGCGGCGCCGTGCCGGACTGTCCGGGCGGGGCGTAGAGCACCCGTTCGGTGGCCAGGGCCAGCCGGTCGGTGGCCGCCGCCGCGTCGGCGGCCAGGCCGGCCTTCTCGGTGATCCGGCGGGCGGCCGCGCGCGGCGTGCGTGACTCGTCCGGGGGAATTCCGAGGTCCCAGGCGGAGTCGATCAGCTCGTCCCAGGCGGCCAGCACCCGGGTGTCGGTCGGCTCCGGCGGTCCGTCCCCGCCGGGCCGGCGCCGCCCGCCGCGGCCGAGCCGGCGACGGCGGACGGCCGTGCGCCAGAGCATCGGCGTGAGCAGCAGCGCGATCACCGCCAGCACCGCGGCGAGGGTGCCGAGCACCTGCCCGGACAGCAGCCAGGACTCCGCGGAGGCCTTGGCGGCGGTCTTGCCCTTGGGCCCGCAGTCGCCCAGTTGGCGCTGCTTTGCGGTGCAGTCCGCACCGGCGGACGGCGCCGGGGCGGCCGGCGCGGTCTGCGGGGCGGTGGTCGCGTGCTGGGTCGGCGCGCTGGTCGCGGAGCCGGACGTCTCGGTGTAGCGGGTGGGGATGCCGCGGCTCGGCGTCGGCTCGAAGCGCAGCCAGCCGTAGCCGGTGAAGTACAGCTCGGGCCAGGCGTGGTACATCCGGCCGCTCACCGAGTAGACGTTGCCGCCCTTGTTGTCGCCGGGGGTGAAGCCGACCGCGACCCGGGCCGGGATCTTCAGCACCCGGGCCATCGCCGCCATGGTGGAGGCGAAGTGCACGCAGAAGCCCCGGCGGTCCTGCAGGAAGACCGCGATCGCGTTGCTGCCGGTGCCGGCGGACACCGTGGTGTCGTACGTGAAGTCCGGGCCGGTGAACCACTTCACCAGCGCCATCGCCCGGTCGTAGTCGTTCTGGGCGCCGGCGGTGACCGCCCTGGCCTGCTCGGAGACCACGGACGGCAGGTCGGACGGGATGACGGTGTAGCGGTCCCGGACGTCCTGCGGCGCGGAGGCCGCCAGGCGCAGCTCGTTGGCGGTGGGCTGGAGGTCCAGGGCGCTGGCGTGGTAGCGCAGGCCGCGGATCGCCTTGTCGTTGCTCGGGACGACGGTGCGGGTCAGCGGGTCGAGCTTCCAGTCCCCGCGGTTGGGGACCTGGACGGAGGCGGCCGGGTAGGGCAGCGGCAGCCAGCTGTTCTCCAGCCGGTCGCTGACCTGGAAGTCGCCCTCGATCCGGGGGACGTTGGCGTTGCGCAGGCCCTCGGGGGCGGGCAGTGACTCCGGGAGGTCGTTGACCGTGGTGCTGCCGAGCCGCCAGCTGGTGCCGTCGAACTGGTCCAGCGAACCGGTCCGCAGGTAGACCTGGTCGGCCAGGGTGCTGTCCAGGGTGTAGGTGAGCAGCTCGGCGTCGGTGGGCTTGGTGATCGCGGCCTCCAGGCTGACCAGCGGGTCGAGGCTGGTGGCCACGCCCCGGCCGGAGCCCTTGCCGGCCGGGCCGTCGGAGGCGGAGTGCAGCAGGCCGAAGCCCCAGTGCGGCAGGACGACCGGGAGCAGCATCGCGACGGCCAGCGCCAGGATGCCGACCTGCTGGCCGCCCGGGCTGATCCGGCCGGAGTTCACCGTGCCGCGCGAGGTGCCGCGGAAGACCCGGCCCCAGCGGGAGACCCGGTCCTGGCCCTCGGCGAACAGCAGCAGCAGGTAGCCGGCCGCGGCGACGGCGAACCAGAACCAGCTGCCGTGGTCCCCGGCGAGGCCGTTGCCGACCGAGTACAGCGCCAGCAGCGGCAGTCCGGCGAGCGCCGAGCGGCGGTAGGTCACCGCGACGGTGTCCACCACGACGGCGATCAGGCCGACCGCGGAGACCAGGATCAGCCGCAGGCCGGGGGTGGGCGGCGCCGGGATCGCGTACTGCTGGATGTCGTCCACACCCGAGGTGAAGACGTGGTCCAGGACCCGCATCGTGGCCGGCCCGGGCAGCACCCCGCCGGCGCCGGCGAAGCCGAGCACCAGCAGCAGGAACAGCACCAGCAGCTGGCCGACGGGCACCGTCCAGCGGTACAGGGGGGCGCGGCGCAGGCCCGCGCCGACGCCGGCGAGTACGGCGATCACCAGCACGGCGTGGGTCAGCCAGCTGCGCGTGGTCAGCAGCGGGATCAGGCAGAGCGAGGCGAGGGCGGTGGCCAGCGCCGAGTACACGGTCAGTTTGGCCCGGGTGGTCACGCGCCGGCCTCTTCTCGATCGGGGGCGGTCGTCCGGGGGCCTTCGACGGCCCGCCACAGGTCCGGCAGGGAGTCACCGGTGCGCACCGGGATCACCGTCCAGCCGGCCTCGCGCAGCTGCCGGACCCGGGCCCGGAACTCGTCGCCGCCGGTGTGCGGGGCGAGCATCCGCAGGCCGGACCAGGTGCCGACGTCCAGCAGGAAGGCGATCGCCCCGCCGGTACGGCTGCGCAGTCGGCCCAGCCGGGCGGTCTGGGTGTCGTCCAGCTCGCCGAGGACGGCGACCAGCAGGCCCTCGCCGCCGGCGCGCAGCGGCTCCTCGGCGCGGGAGAGCGTGCCGCCGTCGGACAGGTCGGAGACCGCGAGGGCGTCCAGGATCAGCCCGGAGGTGTCGGCGGCGCTGCTGCGCTCGCCCCCGCCGGGCCCGGGCACCGACAGGCCGGTGTCGGTGAGCAGCCGGGTCTGGTAGCCGCGTTCCAGCAGGTGCGCGGTGACGGAGGCGGCGCAGCCGACCGCCCACTCGAAGGAGGAGGCGGGGCCGCTGCCCCGGTGGCCGATCTCGCGGGTGTCCAGCAGGACGGTGGCCCGGGCCCGCTGCGGCTGCTCCTCGCGGCGCACCATCAGCTCGCCGTACCGGGCGGTGGAGCGCCAGTGCACCCGGCGCAGGTCGTCGCCCGGCCGGTACTCGCGCAGGATCACGTCGTCGTCGCCGGCCAGCGCCAGGGTGCGGCTGTGGCTCTCGCCCTGGCCGAGCCAGTCGCCGCTGAGCCGGACGTACGGCAGGGCCTGGATGCGGGGGACGACGGTGAGGACGTCGGCGGCGGTGAAGGCGCGGGTCACCTCGCACATCCCGAACGGGTCGGCCAGCCGCAGCTGCAGCGGCCCGAGCGGGTAGCGGCCGCGCAGGTCGGAGCGGACCCGGTAGGAGACCTCGCGGTGGCCGCGCGGCTCGACCCGGTCCAGGACGAAGCGCGGGCGCGGCCCGAGCACGTACGGGACCTTGTCCTCGAGGAGCAGCAGCCCGGTGGGCACCCGGGAGACGTTGTCGAGCCGCAGGTGGACCCGGGCCTCCTGGCCGGCGACCGCCCGGCGGGGGCTGAGCCGGCGGCCGCTGGACACCCGGTAGCGGGTGTTGGAGACCACCACGACGGCGGCCAGCGGGAGCGCGGCGAGCAGCACGCCGACGCGCAGCAGCGCGTCCTGGTCGAGCAGGTAGGCGCAGACCACCGCGGTGATCCCGGCGGCGAGGAAGGAGCGGCCCCGGGTGGTGAGGCCGCGGAATCCGGCCCGCAGTCCCGATGCCGGATCGGACTGGGCCACCCTCAGCCCCTCCGGACGGCCGGGCCGCCCTGCGGGCGGGGCAGCGGCAGCCGGGCGACCAGGTCGGTCACGATCTGCTCGGAGGTGCGGCGGCTGAGCTGGGTCTCGGCGGTCGGCATCAGGCGGTGCGCGAGGACCGGCACGGCGAGGCGCTGGATGTCGTCCGGAGTGACGTAGTCGCGCCCGTCCAGCGCGGCGGCGGCGCGGGCGGCCCGGACCAGGTGCAGGGTGGCGCGCGGCGAGGCGCCCAGGCGCAGCTCGTGGCTGCTGCGGGTGGCGCCGACCAGGTCGACGGCGTAGCGGCGGACCGGGTCGGCGATGTGGACGGTGCGGACCAGGTCGACCAGCTTGAGGATGTCGGCGGCGTGCGCGACCGGCTGCAGGTCCTCCAGCGGGCTGGCGCCGGCGTGCACGTCCAGCATCGCGAGCTCGGCCTCGGGGCTGGGGTAGCCGATCGAGATCCGGGCCATGAAGCGGTCGCGCTGGGCCTCCGGGAGGGGGTACGTGCCCTCCATCTCGACCGGGTTCTGGGTGGCCACGACCATGAACGGCGAGGGCAGCCCGTAACTGGTGCCGTCGATGGTGACCTGGCGCTCCTCCATGGACTCCAGCAGCGCGGACTGGGTCTTGGGCGAGGCGCGGTTGATCTCGTCGCCGACCACGATCTGGGCGAAGATCGCGCCCGGGCGGAACTCGAAGTCGTGCTGCTGCTGGTCGTAGATGTTGGTGCCGGTGACGTCCGAGGGCAGCAGGTCGGGCGTGAACTGGATGCGGCGCACGGTGCAGTCGACCGAGCGGGCGAGCGCCTTGGCCAGCATGGTCTTGCCGACGCCGGGCACGTCCTCCAGCAGGAGGTGGCCCTCGGCGAGCAGGACGGTCAGGGCGATCCGGACGGCCTCCGGCTTGCCCTCGATCACGCTCTCGATGTTGGCGCGGATGCGGTCCACGACCGCGGCGAGCTCGGGAAGTCCGACCTGCTGGTACCCGTTCGTCCGCTGCCCGCCCCCCGCGGGACCATCGAGACCGGCCTGGTCGTTGTAGCTCGTCACGCGTTTACGCTCCCTGGCACCCTGTGCCCGCCCCGTCCCGAGGCCGGACCCCACCCCATGCTTGACGCGGCCGTCCCGGGGACGGTTCCGAAGGAGGATCCGGCGTCGGGGAGGCGGCCCGCGGCCCGGCCGCCCCAGGTGGTTCGGGGTCCGACCGGCAGGCGCATTCTCCCCTGTGAGGCGGCCGGAAGTCACCATTCGGCGGTCCCCGAATGCCCGGACGCCGTTGGCCGGGCGGGGACGGGTGGGTGGGGCGCCGCCGGTCGCCGCTAGTCGATCTCGCGCAGCAGGCCGGTGTGGACGTCGAAGACGAAGCCGCGGACGTCGTCGGTGTGCAGCAGGAAGGGCGAGGTTCGGACGCGCTGCATCGACTGGCGGACGTCGCCGTCCAGGTCGACGAAGGCCTCCACCGCCCACTGCGGGCGCTGGCCGACCTCCAGCTCCAGCTCGCGGCGGAAGTCCTCGGTGAGCCCGAGCAGACCGCAGCCGGTGTGGTGGATGAGCGCGATCGAGCGGGTGCCGAGCGCGCGCTGGCTGATGGTGAGGGACCGGATGGTGTCGTCGGTGACGACGCCGCCGGCGTTGCGGATGACGTGGGCGTCGCCCAGTTCGAGGCCGAGCGCCGCGAACAGGTCGAGGCGGGCGTCCATGCAGGCCACCACGGCGATCTTCTGCACCGGGCGGGCGTCCATGCCGCCGTCCTGGAAGGTCACCGCGTACTCGCGGTTGGCCGCGACGAAGCGGTCGATGATGGTGGGTCGGGCGGGATCGGCAGCGGCGTTCGGCCTGGGCCGGTCGGGAGTCACTGTCATGGCGGCGACGTTAGTGCGATTCCGGTGTCCGCGGTGGGGTGAGGAGCTACAGAACGTGCCGCTGTGATCGAGCGCATAGCCACAACAGGAGGGTTTGTCCGGATGGTCCCGGAGTGGGCCGCACCCGGCCGCGCGGTGGGGGGCGCGCGGTGGTTTCCGAGGGCCCCCGGGCCGGGCCGCTGCGCAGCCACCCCTACGGCCGCGACCTGCGACGATCCGTACCGCCGCCCGGGTGGTGCGCCGGAGCGGACCATTGACTGGAGGGGCCGGGGCGATAGAGTTTGCGGCGCAGTGGAGCACACCCGCCGGAGCCCGTCAACCGGGCGTTCCCGGCCGGTGCGGCCCGGTCGATGCGGTCCGTGGCCTCCACCCGCTCCGTGCCACCTGGCGCACCTTCCCCGGTGCCGGGCGGTCACGATCTTCCCCTTGAGCGGGCGGGGACCACGGGCCGCTTCGTCGTGCCGGGGGACGGTGGGCGAGAATGGTCGCAGCTCCCGGACATCGGGCTGCTCCGCACCGAGGAAGGGCGCCACCGCGCATGACCACCAACGAACCGGGCCCCAAGCACGTCCCGGTGATGCTGCAGCGGTGCATGGACGCACTGGCTCCGGCGATCTCGCGCCCCGGTGCCGTGGTGGTGGACGCCACCCTGGGCCTCGGCGGGCACAGCGAGGCGCTGCTCACCCAGTTCCCCGAGGTGCGACTCGTCGCGGTGGACCGCGACCCGCAGGCGCTGAAGCTCTCCGGCGAGCGGCTGGCCCCGTTCGGCGACCGGGCCACCCTGGTGCACGCGGTCTACGACGAGATCCCCGAGGTGCTGGAGCGCCTGGACATCGACCGCGTGGACGGCATCCTGTTCGACCTCGGCGTCTCCTCCATGCAGCTGGACGAGGCGGACCGCGGCTTCGCGTACGCGCAGGACGCGCCGCTGGACATGCGGATGGACCAGAGCCGGGGGATCAGCGCGGCGGAGGTGCTGAACACCTACAGCCACGGCGAGCTGGCCCGGATCCTCAAGTTCTACGGCGAGGAGCGGTTCGCCGGCAAGATCGCCTCGGTGATCCTCCGGGAGCGGGCGAAGGAACCGTTCACCAACAGCGCGCGTCTGGTCGAGTTGGTGCGCAACGCCATTCCGGCGGCGACCCGCCGCACCGGCGGGAACCCGGCCAAGCGGACGTTCCAGGCGCTGCGGATCGAGGTCAACGGTGAGCTGGAGGTCCTGGACCGGGCGATCCCGGGGGCGCTGGACGCCCTCACCATCGGCGGTCGGATGGTCGTGATGTCCTACCAGTCGCTGGAGGACCGCCTGGTGAAGCAGTACTTCGCCGCCGGGGCGACCAACACCGCCCCGCCGGGGCTGCCGTTCATCCCGGACGAGCACCAGCCCTGGCTCAAACTGATCACCCGCGGTGCCGAGCAGGCCACCGAGGAGGAGATCGAGGAGAACCGGCGCGCCGCGCCCGTACGGCTGCGGGTGGCGGAGAGGATCAGGGACCGAAACAAGCGGGGCTGACGAACCGGTCCGGCGGGGTCCGAAGGGTGGAGGAGAGCGGTGGGGCCGGTGGCCGGTGAGGTCCGGGCGGGGCGGGGAGGACTCCCCGGACAGGGCAGGGCACGCATCACGGTCCGGCCGGGAAAGCGCCCGGTCCGCGGGCGCACGCCGTTCGCGGTGCTCGTGGTGGTGCTGCTCGCGGCGGGGCTGCTCGGGCTGCTGGCGCTGAACACCGCGCTCAACGAGGGCTCCTTCGAGCTGTCCCGACTGCAGAAGCAGACCACCGTGGCCACCGACGAGCAGCAGAGCCTGCAGCACCAGATCGACCAGAGCTCGGCCCCGGACGCGCTGGCCAGACGGGCCGCCGAGCTGGGCATGGTCCCGGCCGGCGGGATGGCGTTCCTGGACGTCCCGAACGGCGGCAAGGTGGTCGGCACGCCCGGCACGGCGCAGGACAGCCCGCCGGTCAAGCGCTCGACGGCCGATCCGTGGCCGACGAAGGCCGCCCCGAGCGCCGCCCAGCCGGCTGCGCCCCCGGTGTCAGCCCCGGTCGCGCCGTCGGCCGCACCGGCCGCACCGACGACCGCGGCCTCGGCCGGTGACGCGGTGATCCAGCTCAACCCCGCCGCGCCCGCGCAGCCGCACCCCAACGGGGGCGCGGGCCGGTGAGCGAGCGAACCATCGAGAGGCGTGCATCGTGCGACGTGGCCGCCGAGCGTAGCGAGGTGGCCGCATGACCACGCCCCGTCAGCCTCCCGGGGGCACCGGCAACGGCCGCCGACCGGCGCCCCGGGGCGCCGCGCCGCGCGCCCAGTCCGCCTCCGGCCGCACCCGGCCCGTCAAGGGAGAACCCGCCAAGGGGGAACCGGCCAAGGGGGTGCCCGCGAAGGGCCAGGCCGCCAAGGGCCAGCCGGCCCGCGGCCAGTCGGCCAAGGCGCAGCCCGCCAAGAACGCCGCCGCCCCCCGCACCCCGCGCGCGCCGCAGCAGCGCCGCCCCGAGGACCGTGCGCCGGCCCGCAGCCAGGCGGCGGTGCGGCCGCGCCCGAAGACCCGCCCCCCGCAGCGCCCCAAGGCGCTCAGGCTGGCCGAGCCGAAGCGCCGCCTGCGGGTGATCGCCGTGGCGATGTCGCTGGTGTTCTCGGTCTTCGCCGGCCGTCTCGTCCAGCTCCAGCTGGTGGACTCCGACGCGCTGGCCGCGGACGCCAACACCAACCGCTACCTGAACATCCCGATCACCGCCGAGCGCGGCTCGATAACGTCCGCCGACGGCGTGGCGCTGGCCGCGACCGTCGACGCGTACGACATCACCGCCGACCCGGCGATGTTCACCCCGGCGGCGACCGGCATCCCGGACGCGCCGGAGCAGGCGGCCGCCCTGCTGTCGCCGATCCTCGGCCTGCCCAAGGAGCGGATCGCCGCCGACCTGCACACCCCCAAGACCCGCTACAAGCGGCTCGCCGCCCAGCAGACCCCGGCCGCCAAGAACCAGATCAGCGACCTCAAGTCGAGCCTGGAGAAGCAGGCCGGCTCGCGGGCGTGCCAGGTCCAGAAGAAGCTGCTCGGCAAGCCCGCCGACCAGGGCGGCCGCACCCGGGTGGACACCGAGTGCGCCAACCCGCTGGCCGGGGTGTTCAACCGGGAGACCCAGAAGCGGGTCTACCCCGCCGACGGGCTGGCCGCCAACCTGGTCGGCTTCGTCAACGGCGAGGGCGCGGGCGCCGGGGGGCTGGAGCTGCAGTACCAGCAGCAGCTGGCCGGCAAGGACGGCCACAGCAGCTACGCCCAGGCGGGCGGGCGGCTGGTGCCCACGGCCGGGGGCTCGATGGACCCGGCCGTGCCCGGCAGCGACGTGAAGCTGACCGTCAACCGGGACATCCAGTGGGCGGCCCAGCGGGCGATCACCGACCAGGTGGCCAACTCCGGCGCGGAGAAGGGCTACGTCGTGGTCCAGGACGTGAAGACCGGTCAGGTCCTCGCGATGGCCACCGCGCCCGGCTTCAACCCGAACGACCTGAGCCTGTCCAAGCAGGCCCAGCTGGGCAACCCGGCCCTGGTCGACGCGTACGAACCGGGCAGCACCGCCAAGCTGATGAGCCTGGCCGCCGTACTGGACTCGGGCAAGGCCACCTGGGACACCAAGGTCACCGTGCCGAACCGGCTGGTCCGCGCCGGCCAGGAGTTCAAGGACGACGTCAACCACGACCCCTGGTACCTGACCCTGGCTGGGGTGCTCGCCAAGTCCTCCAACATCGGCACCATCGAGGCCGTCGAGACCCTGGGCGGCGGCGACCAGTCGCAGGCCAACAAGGTGCTGGACGGCTACATGCGCAAGTTCGGCGTCGCCCGGCCGACCGGCCTGAACTTCCCCGGGGAGACCCCCGGGATGCTCAAGAAGCCGGAGGACCTGGTCGCCTCGGAGAAGTACAACATCGCCTTCGGCCAGGGCCCGCTGCAGATGAACGCGCTCCAGGCCACCTCGGTCTACTCGACCATCGCCAACGGCGGCGTGCGGGTCGCGCCCAGCATCGTCCAGGGCGTCACCGGCCCGGACGGCAAGTACAGCCCGGCTCCGGCGGGCGAGCAGACCCGGGTGGTCAGCCCGGAGACCGCCAAGACCCTCACCTCGATGCTGGAGTCGGTCGTCGACGACGAGCAGGGCACCGGCGGCAAGGCCGCCATCCCCGGCTACCGGGTGGCCGGCAAGACCGGCACCGCCAACCGGGGCGCCGCCAACGGCGTCGGCTACGACGGCTACACCGCCTCCTTCATCGGCTTCGCCCCCGCCGACGCCCCCCGGTACACCGTGTCCTGCACCCTCCAGGGCCCGGTCAACGGCCACTTCGGCGGCCAGCTGTGCGGCCCGGTGTTCAAACAGGTGATGGAGTTCACCCTGAAGACCATGCAGGTCCCGCCGAGCGGCAGCCAGGCACCCAACCTGCCCGTCGAGTGGAAGCCGTGAGCAAGGATGAGCAACGACGGGGACGACGGCGCGGCGAGGGGCCGGTTTGGCCCTGGGCACCCTTCGGCGGATAGCCTTCCCGCCGTGCCGAAACCCGATCAAACCACCGTGAGTCCGCCCCGCCCGACCGGGACCACCGCCCTGCCGCTCGCCGAGCTCGCCGTCCGGCTGGGCCTCGCGCCCGTCGAGGGCGGTGCCGTCAGCGGCGTCACCCACGACTCCCGCGCGGTCCGTCCGGGCGATGTGTACGTGGCCTTCCCCGGCGCCAACCACCACGGCGCGGCCTTCGCGGCCAAGGCCGCGCAGTGCGGCGCGGTGGCCGTGCTCACCGACCCGGCGGGCGCCGAGCTCGCGGCCGGTACCGGCCTGCCGCTGCTGGTCGTGGACCGGCCGCGGGCCGTCATGGGCGAGCTCGCCGCGATCGTCTACGGCCGCCCCTCCGAGCGGCTGCTGATGATCGGGCTGACCGGCACCAACGGCAAGACCACCACCTCGTACCTGGTCGAGGGCGGCCTGCGCGGCGCCGGGCGCAGCCCCGGGGTGATCGGCACCGTCGAGATGCGGGTCGGCGAGGAGCGCATCAAGAGCGAGCGCACCACCCCCGAGGCCACCGACCTGCACGCGATCCTCGGCGTGATGGCCGAGCGCGGCGCCGACGCGGTGGCCATGGAGGTCTCCAGCCACGCCCTGGTCTTCGGTCGCACCGACGGCGTCGCGTACGACGTCGCACTGTTCAACAACCTCACGCCCGAGCACCTCGACTTCCACCCGGACATGGAGGACTACTTCCAGGCGAAGGCCCGGCTCTTCCGGCCCGGCAAGTCCCGCCACGGCGTGGTCAACCTGGACGACGATTACGGCCGCCGGCTCGCCGCCGAGGCCGAGATCCCGGTGACCACCTTCTCCGCCGCCGGCCTCCCGGACGCCGACTGGCGGGCCGTGGACGTCCGGCTCGGCCCGGTGAGCTCCACCTTCCGGCTGCTCGGCCCGGGCGGCGTCGAGGTCGACGCGACCGCGCCGCTGCCCGGCCCGTTCAACGTCTCCAACGCGCTCGCCGCGATCACCCTGCTGGTCGCCGCCGGGCTGCCGCTGGAGCAGGCCGTGGCCGGCGTCGCGGCCGTCCCCGGCGTGCCCGGCCGACTGGAGCGGGTGGACGCCGGCCAGCCGTTCGTCGCCGTCGTGGACTACGCCCACAAGCCGGACGCCCTGCAG
Organism: Kitasatospora sp. NPDC023385; assembly: GCF_055664045.1. Classification (NCBI taxonomy): domain Bacteria; kingdom Bacillati; phylum Actinomycetota; class Actinomycetes; order Kitasatosporales; family Streptomycetaceae; genus Kitasatospora; species Kitasatospora sp. NPDC023385. Next base: position 114,752 of record NZ_JBVOOL010000012.1, read on the forward strand.
GCCGTCCTCGGCTCGCTGCGCGAGATCACCAAGGGCAGGCTGCACGTCGTCGTCGGCTGCGGCGGCGACCGCGACCCGCACAAGCGCGGCCCGATGGGCGCCATCGCCGCCCGCCTCGCCGACACCGCCCTGCTGACCAGCGACAACCCGCGCAGCGAGGACCCGCTGGCGATCCTCGCCGGCATGCTGACCGGCGCCGCCGCGGTGCCCGAGGCCGAGCGCGGGGCCGTCCTGGTCGTCCCCGACCGGGCCGAGGCGATCCGGCTCGCGGTCGCCCGCGCCCAGGCGGGGGACACCGTGCTGGTGGCCGGCAAGGGCCACGAGCTCGGCCAGTACGTACGAGACGAGATCCGCCCCTTCGACGACCGGGAGGTGCTGCGCGAGTCCGTCGCGCGGACCACCGCCGCGCGGGGCGACCGAGGAGTAGAGCAGCAGTGATCACACTGACCCTCGCCGACGTGGCCGCCGCAGTCGGAGGCACCCTGGACGGCGCCGACCCGGACGCCCTGGTCACCGGCCCGGTCGAGGTCGACTCGCGCAAGGTGAGCCCCGGCGGCCTGTTCGCGGCCTTCGTCGGCGAGCACGTGGACGGCCACGACTACGCGATCACCGCGACGGAGGCCGGCGCCGTCGCGGTGCTGGCCTCCCGCCCGGTCGGCGTGCCCGCCGTCCTGGTCGACAGTGTGGTGGAGGCGCTCGGCAGGCTGGCCCGTGCCGTGGTCGCCCGCGCCGAGAGCACCGCCGTGGTGGCCCTGACCGGCTCGGCCGGCAAGACCAGCACCAAGGACCTGATCGCCCAGCTGCTCCGGCACCACGGCGAGACCGTCTACCCGCCCGGCTCGCTCAACAACGAGATCGGCCACCCGATGACCGCGCTGCGGGTCGAGGCCGGCACCCGGCACCTGGTCATGGAGATGGGCGCCCGGCACAAGGGCGACATCGAGTACCTCACCTCGATCACCCCGCCCCGGATCGGCGTGGTGCTGAACGTCGGCACCGCCCACGTCGGCGAGTTCGGCTCGAAGGAGGCGATCGCCGAGGCCAAGGGCGAACTCGTCGAGGCGCTGCCCGCCGACGGGGCCGCGATCCTCAACGCGGACGACCGGCTGGTGCGCGCGATGGCCTCCCGCACCAAGGCCAAGGTGGTCCTGTTCGGGGAGTCCCCGGACGCCCACGTCCGGGCGACGGACGTTCGCCTGGACGCCACCGGGCGGCCATCCTTCACGCTCACCACCCCAGCCGGTTCCGCGCCCGTGCAACTGCGCCTGTACGGTGAGCACCACGTCTCGAACGCCCTCGCCGCCGCCGCGGTGGCGGTGGAGCTCGGGATGTCCGTCGACGACACCGCCGCAGCCCTGGGCGAGGCGGGTGCGCTGTCCCGCTGGCGCATGGAGGTCGTCGACCGGGCCGATGGTGTCACCGTCGTCAACGACGCCTACAACGCGAACCCCGACTCGATGCGGGCCGCGCTGCGGGCGCTGGTCTCGATGGGGGGTCGCGGCCCGGAGCGCCGCCGTACCTGGGCGGTGCTCGGCGAGATGCGGGAGCTCGGCGAGGAGAGCCTGGCCGAGCACGACGCCATCGGGCGGCTCGCGGTCCGGCTCGACGTCACCAAGCTGGTGGCGGTCGGCGGACGCGAGGCGGCCTGCATGGAACTCGGCGCGAGGAACGAAGGTTCGTGGGGTGAGGAGTCGGTGCTGGTGTCCGACGCGGACGCAGCGGTCGAGTTGCTGCGCAGTCAGCTGCGGCCGGGGGATGTGGTCCTGGTGAAGGCGTCCCGCTCGGTGGGGCTGGAGAAGGTGGCCGAGGCCCTCCTGGCGGACGGTGCTGCCCGATGATGAAGCAGATCCTCTTCTCCGGGATGATCGGCCTGATCCTCTCGCTGGCCGGCACGCCCGCCCTGATCAAGCTGCTCGCCCGGCAGGGCTACGGCCAGTACATCCGCGACGACGGCCCCAAGGCGCACCACAGCAAGAAGGGGACGCCCACCATGGGCGGCATCGCCTTCATCCTGGCGACCCTGATCGCGTACTTCGCCACCAAGGCGATAACGGGCGAGAGCCCGACCGCCTCCGGGCTGCTGGTGCTCTTCCTGACCGCGGGCCTCGGCCTGGTCGGCTTCCTGGACGACTACATCAAGGTGGTCAAGCGCCGTTCGCTGGGCCTGCGGGCCAAGGCGAAGCTGGCCGGTCAGTCCATCGTCGGCCTGGTGTTCGCCGTCCTGGCGCTGCAGTTCCACGACGACCGCGGGCTCAGCCCGGCCTCGCAGTCGCTGTCCTTCGTGCGCGACTTCAACTGGTCGGTCGGCCCGGTGCTGTTCGTCATCTTCGCGTACTTCATGATCGCGGCCACCTCCAACGGGGTGAACCTGACGGACGGTCTGGACGGCCTCGCCACCGGGGCCTCGGTGATGGCCTTCGGCGCCTACACCTTCATCGGCGTCTGGGAGTACACGCAGAGCTGCGCCTACACCGTCACCGCGACCGTCAGCTGCTACGACGTCCGCGACCCGCTGGACCTCGCGGTGGTGGCCTCGGCCCTGATGGGCTCCTGCTTCGGCTTCCTGTGGTGGAACACCTCGCCCGCCAAGATCTTCATGGGTGACACCGGCTCGCTCGCCCTCGGCGGCGCCCTGGCCGGCCTGGCGATCTGCTCCCGCACCGAGCTGCTGCTCATCATGCTCGGCGGCCTCTTCATGGTGATCACCCTGTCGGTGATCATCCAGGTCGGCTCCTTCCGGATGACCGGCAAGCGCGTCTTCAAGATGGCGCCACTGCAGCACCACTTCGAACTCAAGGGCTGGAGCGAAGTCCTGGTCGTGGTCCGCTTCTGGATCATCCAGGGCCTGTGCGTGGCCGTCGGCCTCGGCCTCTTCTACGCGGGATACCGGACGGGATGACCAACCCTCAGTCGACCAAGTCGCAGTTCACCGGCCTGCCGGTCGTCGTCGCCGGACTCGGCGTCTCGGGCATCAGCGCCGCGCGCGTCCTGCACGGCCTCGGCGCCCGCGTCACCGTCGTGGACGGCGGCAGCGGGCCGGGCCTGACCGCCCGGGCCGCCGAGCTGGAGGCGCAGGGCGTCACCGTGCGCCTCGGCGACGGCGCGAGCCTGCCCGAAGGAACCGAACTGATCGTCACCTCGCCCGGCTGGGCGCCGGACAGCCCGCTGTTCGCCGCCGCCGAGGCGGCCGGCGTCCCGGTCTGGGGCGACGTCGAACTGGCCTGGCGCCTGCGCCGGCCGCTGCCGGGCACCGGCGAGCCCGCCCCCTGGCTGGCCGTCACCGGCACCAACGGCAAGACCACCACCGTCCAGATGCTCGCCTCGATCCTCACCGCCGCCGGCAAGCGCACCGCCGCCGTCGGCAACGTCGGGGTCTCGGTGCTGGACGCGGTGCTCGCCGAGCAGCCGTACGACGTGCTCGCGGTCGAACTCTCCAGCTACCAGCTGCACTGGGCGCCCTCGCTGCGCCCGCACTCGGCGGCGGTGCTCAACCTGGCACCCGACCACCTGGACTGGCACGGCTCGATGGAGGCGTACGCCGCCGACAAGGGCCGGATCTACCAGGGCAACACCGTCGCCTGCGTGTACAACCTGGCCGATCCGGCCACCGAGGCGCTGGTCATGGAGGCCGACGTCGAGGAGGGCTGCCGGGCGATCGGCTTCGGCCTCGGCGCGCCCGGCCCGTCGAACTTCGGCGTGGTGGACGGGCTGCTGGTGGACCGGGCCTTCGTCGAGGACCGGGCCAACAACGCGGCCGAACTGGGCTCCGTCGAGGACGTCAGCCCACCCGTCGCCCACCACCCCGCCGAGGAAGGCGCCGCGCGCCGCCGCCCCGCTGCCCCGCACAACATCGCCAACGCGCTCGCCGCGGCGGCGCTGGCCCGGGCGTACGGCGTCGAGCCGAAGGCCGTCCGGGAGGGCCTGCGGGCCTTCCGCCCGGACGCCCACCGGATCGCCGAGGTCGGCGTGGTCCGCGACGTCACGTACATCGACGACTCCAAGGCCACCAACACCCACGCCGCGGCGGCCTCGCTGGCCGCCTACCGGCCGGTCGTCTGGATCGCCGGCGGACTGGCCAAGGGTGCGGCCTTCGACGACCTGGTCCGGGGCGCGGCCGAGCGGCTGCGCGCGGTCGTGCTGATCGGCGAGGACCGGGCGCTGATCCGCGCGGCGCTGGAGCGACACGCTCCGGATGTGCCGGTGATCGAGGCGGCCGAGGGCCAGACTGGCGCGGTGGCGATGACGGAGGTCGTCCGCACGGCCGCGTCGCTCGCCCGATCGGGTGACACGGTGCTGCTGGCGCCGGCCTGTGCCTCGATGGACATGTTCACCAACTACGGCGAGCGCGGCGACCTGTTCGCGGCGGCCGTCCGGGAGCTTGCGGACGAGTAGCGAGTCGGCGCGACGGCGTCGTACACGTCGTGCGTGTGCGCGTGTGCGCGTCGTACGGAGAGAGTGAGCGGGGAGCGGTGGCGGGGCAGGGCAGGGCGGATTCCGGCGTGGACAAGCAGGAGGCCGCCGAGCCGTGGCGAGTGATCTCCGCCACCACGACCAAGTACAAGTCGGCCGGTCCGCTGGCCCGGGTCCAGGCCTTCCGGGCCAGGTTCCGATACCGGCTGGACCGGCCGCTCACGCCGTACCTGCTGGTCGTCGGCAGCACCCTGCTGCTCGTCGTGCTCGGCCTGATGATGGTCTTCTCGGCCTCGCAGATCCTCGCCCTGGGCCAGCACCACTCGGCCCAGTACTACTTCCTCAAGCAGCTGATCGCGGCCATCCTCGGCCTCGTCCTGCTGATCGGCTTCGCCTCCGTCCCGGTGGCGGTGCTGCGGGTGATCACCTACCCGGTGATGTTCGGCGTGATCGGTGCGCTCGTACTGGTCGCCGTGCCCGGCATCGGGGTGCGGATCAACGGCAACCAGAACTGGCTGGATTTCGGCTTCTTCCAGTTTCAGCCGTCCGAGTTCGCCAAGTTCGCCCTGGTGCTCTGGGGCGCCGACCTGCTCGCCCGCAAGCAGAAGGCCGGCACCCTGAACTCGTGGAAGCACCTGCTGGTGCCGCTGGTGCCGGGGGCGCTGCTGCTGCTCGCGCTGATCATGATCGGCGGCGACATGGGCACCTCGATGATCCTGGTGGCCATGGTGTTCGCGCTGCTGTGGATGGTCGGCGCACCGCTGCGGCTGTTCGTGGCCACCCTCGGGGTGGCGGTGGTCGTCTGCACCGCCCTGGTCGTCACCGTCCCGCACCGGGCGGAGCGCCTGGCCTGCATCGGCGTCACCAAGCCCGATCCGGAGGGCGCCTGCTTCCAGGCGCTGCACGGCGTCTACTCGTTCGCGCTCGGCGGCGGCTTCGGCACCGGCCTGGGCGCCGGCGTGGAGAAATGGGGCCAGCTGCCCGAGGCGCACACCGACTTCATCTTTGCCGCGACCGGCGAGGAACTGGGCCTCGTGGGGACGCTGTCGGTGATCGGCCTCTTCGCGGCACTAGGCTACGCGGGTATCCGTGTGGCCATCGGCACGAAGGACCCCTTCGTCAGGTACGCCGCGGGAGCCGCCACCACGTGGATCATGGCGCAGGCCATGATCAACCTGGGGTCGGCGCTGGGACTGCTGCCCATCGCGGGCGTCCCGCTCCCGCTGTTCTCCTACGGCGGTTCCGCCATGCTGTCGGCCATGTCCGCGATCGGTGTGCTGCTGTGCCTGGCGCGCAGCACCTCGGGCGCGAAGGCGGCCCTGGCCGCCCGGAGCAAGAACTCCCGGATCAGGAAGCGACTGGCCCGGGTGCTGCCACGACGACGAACCACAGCGCGCCCGGCCCCCGGGCCGGCACGCAGGGAGCGGTGAATTTCGGTGCATGTCGTACTCGCCGGCGGGGGGACCGCCGGTCACATCGAGCCGGCCATGGCCCTCGCGGACGCCCTCCGCAGGCACGACCCGTCCATCGGGATCACCGCCCTGGGCACCGAGCGCGGTCTGGAGACCCGGCTGGTACCCGAGCGCGGCTACCAGCTGGAGCTCATCCCGGCCGTTCCGCTGCCCCGCAAGCCCACCCCGGAGCTGATCACCGTCCCCGGCCGGCTGCGCGGCACCGTCCGGGCCGCCCAGGAGATCATCGAGCGGGTCAACGCGGACGCCGTGGTCGGCTTCGGCGGCTACGTCGCGATGCCCGCCTACCTGGCGGCCAAGCGTGCCGGCGTGCCGATCGTGGTGCACGAGGCGAACGCCCGTCCGGGCCTGGCCAACAAGATCGGCGCCCGCTACAGCGACTTCGTGGCGGTCTCCACGCCCGACAGCAAGCTGCGCGACTCCCGGTACATCGGCATCCCGCTGCGCCGGACCATCGCGACCCTGGACCGCAACGCGGCCCGCCCGGAGGCCCGGCACTACTTCGGCCTCGACCAGCGGCTGCCCACCCTGCTGGTCTCCGGCGGCTCCCAGGGCGCGCGCCGGCTCAACGAGACGGTCACCGCGATCGCTCCCCGGCTCCAGCAGTACGGCGTGCAGATCCTGCACGCGGTCGGCCCGAAGAACGAGCTGCCGCAGGTCGCGGACGTCCCCGGGATGCCGCCGTACCGCCCGGTGCCGTACCTCGACCGGATGGACCTCGCCTACGCGGCGGCCGACATGATGCTCTGCCGGGCCGGCGCCATGACGGTGGCCGAGCTGGCGGCCGTCGGCCTGCCCGCCGCCTTCGTCCCGCTGCCGATCGGCAACGGCGAGCAGCGGCTGAACGCGCAGCCGATGGTCAAGGCCGGCGGCGGCCTGCTGGTGGACGACGCCGAGCTGACCCCGGACTGGGTGCTGCAGAACGTGCTGCCGGTGCTCACCGACCCGCAGCGGCTCTGGGACATGAGCCGGTCCGCCGCCGAGTTCGGCCGCCGGGACGCCGACGACCTCCTGGTCGGCATGGTCTACGAGGCCATCCAGGCCCACCGCGGCGGCCGCCGCCGTGGCTGACGGCCGGCCCGCGGACCCTCCCCCCGGCTCCGGCCGGGGGTACCCCCGGCCGGAGGACGAGTTCGGGGACGAGGAGTCCGCTCCCCGCCTCCGGCTCTCCCGGCGGGGCATCGCGGTGCTGAGCGTGCTCGGCGCCGCGGTGGTGGGCGGGCTGGCCTGGCTGGTGTTCTTCTCGTCGGTCCTGGACGTGCGCAGCGTCGCCGTCCAGGGCCCGACCGACGACAAACTGACGGCGGCCCAGGTCCGCGACGCGATCGGCGGACTCGGCGACGGCCCGCTGGCCCGGGTGGACCTGGACGACGTCCGGCACCGGGTGGAGTCGATCCCCCGGGTGTCGAAGGCCGAGGTGTGGCGGGGCTGGCCGCACACCCTGCAGGTGAAGGTCGTCCAGCGCAGGGCGGTGGCCGCCGTCAAGGGGGAGGACGGCCAGTTCACCCAGGTGGACGCCGGGGGCGTGAGCTTCGCCACCGAGGCCGCCCCGCCGGCGGGCGTGCCGGTGGTGGAGCTGCGGCTCAGTCAGCAGGCGAACGACGCGGACGGGGTGATCTCCCGTCCGCAGTTGGTGCAGGGCGCGGTGGCGGTGGCCGCCGGGCTCCCGCCGGAGGTCGCCAAGCGGGCCGGGGTGGTGCTGGTGCACTCGTACGACGACATCGAGCTGCAGCTCAGCGGGGGTGCGACGGTGCGTTGGGGGAGTCCGGAGCAGATCGACCGGAAGGCACGGGTGCTGGTGGCGCTGATGAACGTGAAGGGTGCGAACTTCGACGTGACGGCGCCGGAGGCGCCGGCGGTGTCGGGATGATCCGGTAGGTTCTGTGCCTGAGGGAGGGGTTGACGCCTCGAAGTGTCGGCCCGACCCTTGGTGGTCACCCCGGTTTCATAAGCCGGCCGATGATCACATAGGCTCAAAAGAAAAAGGGAAGCTCGGCGTGTTCGTTGAAACACGTGCCCGGGGCGACCTAGTGTCCTGTGTCACCAGACTGTGTCCCTTGGTGATGTGACGGAGACACAGGACTAACCCTAAAGGTCAAGTTTAGGGTTGGGGTCGGCGGTCGGCATTTCGGACATTCAGTCAGAAACCAGGCTCCCTACCCATCGACATCCGTCGGAACGGACCCTCGCCGGGCCGGGCCGACCCGGAAATTCGAGGCGAGAGGCCTTCGACGTGGCAGCACCGCAGAACTACCTCGCAGTCATCAAGGTCGTCGGTATCGGCGGCGGTGGTGTCAACGCCATCAACCGGATGATCGAGGTCGGTCTCAAGGGCGTCGAGTTCATCGCGATCAACACCGATGCGCAGGCCCTCCTCATGAGCGACGCCGACGTCAAGCTCGATGTGGGCCGTGAACTCACCCGGGGCCTCGGCGCCGGCGCCAACCCCGAGGTCGGCCGCAAGGCCGCCGAGGACCACCGCGAGGAGATCGAGGAGGTCCTCAAGGGGGCCGACATGGTCTTCGTGACCGCCGGTGAGGGCGGTGGCACGGGCACGGGCGGCGCTCCCGTCGTCGCCAACATCGCGCGCTCCCTGGGCGCCCTGACCATCGGCGTGGTCACCCGTCCCTTCACCTTCGAGGGCCGGCGCCGGGCCAATCAGGCCGAGGACGGCATCGCCTCCCTGCGCGAAGAGGTCGACACCCTCATCGTGATCCCCAACGACCGGCTGCTGTCCATCTCGGACCGCCAGGTCAGCGTCCTCGACGCGTTCCGCTCCGCCGACCAGGTCCTGCTCTCCGGTGTCCAGGGCATCACCGACCTGATCACCACCCCGGGTCTGATCAACCTCGACTTCGCGGACGTCAAGTCCGTCATGTCGGAGGCCGGCTCGGCCCTCATGGGCATCGGCTCCGCCCGCGGTGAGGACCGCGCCAAGGCCGCCGCCGTGATGGCGATCTCCTCGCCGCTGCTGGAGGCCTCGATCGACGGCGCCCGCGGCGTGCTGCTCTCCATCTCGGGCGGCTCCGACCTCGGCCTTTTCGAGATCAACGAGTCGGCCCAGCTGGTCAGCGAGGCCGCCCACCCCGAGGCCAACATCATCTTCGGCGCGGTCATCGACGACGCGCTCGGCGACGAGGTCCGGGTCACCGTCATCGCGGCCGGCTTCGACGGCGGGCAGCCGCCGGCGATCGTCCGCGACCCGGTGGTCAAGTCGACCACCCCGGACCGCCCGGCCACGCCGCCGGCCTCCCCGGACCGCCCGGCCGGCCGGCCGTCCTACGGGAACATCGGCTCGGTGACGTCCCGTTCGGAGGGGGAGGCCGCCGCGCCGACCCGGTCGACCGAGGCCCCGGCCACCACGACCGCCGCCGCTCCGGTGCCGCCGCAGGTGCAGCCGGCCCGGCAGCCCTACGTGGAGAGCCCGGCCGAGGAACTCGACGTGCCGGACTTCCTTAAGTGATCGATCACGCGGTACGCGCGGGTGCTCACTTCGCCTTCACCGACCGGTGGGGCGGGGTGAGCACTTCGCCGTACGGGGAGCTCAACCTCGGCGGTGCCGTCGGGGACGACCCGGGGGCCGTCCGGGAGAACCGGGCGCTCGCCGCCCGGGAGGTGGGGCTCGAGCCGGCCGACGTGGTGTGGATGAACCAGGTGCACGGCGCCGAGGTCGCCGTGGTGACGAAGCGCCAGCCGGTGGGGGAGGCCCCGACGGTGGACGCGGTGGTCACCGACCGGCCGCTCGCGCTGGCGGTGCTGACCGCCGACTGCACGCCGGTGCTGCTGGCCGACCCGGTGGCGGGCGTGGTGGGCGCGGCTCACGCGGGCCGGCCCGGGCTGGCGGCCGGGGTGGTGCCCGCGGTCGTCCGGGCGATGGTCGAACTGGGGGCCGAGCCCGGGCGGATCGTCGCCGCCACCGGGCCCGCCGTCTGCGGGAGCTGTTACGAGGTGCCGGCGCGGCTGCGCGACGAGGTCGCGGCCGTGGTGCCGGAGGCGTTCGCCGAGACCTCCTGGGGAACCCCGGCCCTGGACGTGCCGGAGGGAGTCGCGGCCCAGCTGGCCGCGGCGGGGGTCAACGACCTGGTGCGATCACGGGTCTGCACCCTCGAATCCGCCGATCACTACTCCTATCGTCGCGAGCAGCGCACGGGCCGGCTCGCGAGCTACGTCTGGTTGGGCTCTGATCACTGATGACGAACGACATCTACGGACCGTTCCCGGGCGGCGTCGCCGGCTTTCCCGACCCGCAGTGGTCGGGCGCGCTGACCGAGGGCCAGCGGGCCAGGTACGAGGAGCTGGGGACCAACCTCGAGGTGGTCGAGCGCCGGATCGCGGACGCCTGTGCGGCCGCCGGGCGCGCCCGGGACGAGGTGACCCTGATCGTCGTCACCAAGACCTACCCAGCCGAGGACAGCGCACTGCTGGCCGGGTTGGGTGTGACGGACGTCGCGGAGAACCGCGACCAGGACGCCGCACCCAAGGCGGAACAGTGCAGAAACCTTCCTCTTGACTGGCACTTCGTCGGACAGCTGCAGACCAACAAGGTCCGCTCGGTCGTCCGGTACGCGAACCACGTGCACTCGGTGGACCGGCTGCGGCTGGTCGAATCGCTCTCCGCGGCGGTGCTCAAGTCGGAGCGCCCGGAGCTGGGTTGCCTGGTCCAGGTGGCCCTGGACAAGGAGCACGAGGAAGGCGCCCACCGGGCCGGGGTCGCGCCGCAGGACGTCGCGCGCCTGGCTGACGCGATCGCCGACACACCCGGACTGCGGCTTGACGGTGTGATGACCGTCGCTCCGCTGGCCGGTCCGCTGGCCGGCGACCCGGCCCGGGCCTTCGATCGACTGGCGGAAATCGCAACCGCCGTACGGGCGGCCCATCCTGCTGCCACCATGGTCTCCGCAGGGATGAGCGGTGACCTTGAGCAGGCGATTGCCGCCGGGGCGACACATGTGCGCGTCGGAACGGCGGTACTCGGAGTGAGGTCACCCCTCAGGTAACGTCACCGGGTAAGTAGATCAGACTGCAGGACAAAATAGGACAGAATCTAGCAGCTCTCCGGAGCGCTAGCGAACCGTGGATCGCAGCTCCGCGGCCCCCACCCCACGAATCCTGACAGGCCGTCGGCCTGGCGCGCCGTCGTGGGGGGACCGCGGAATCCGCAGGCCGGGCCGTACGGCCCGGGCCGCCGGGACGGAGCCGGTCCGCACGGAGCGAGCAGAGCGAGCGACCATCGGAAGGTGCGCGTTTCGCGAAGCCGCCACCGAGCGCCAGCGAGGTGGCTATGAGCGGAGGAGACAGGAGCATGGCCGGCGCAATGCGCAAGATGGCGGTCTACCTCGGCCTCGTGGAGGACGAGACGTACGACGGCCAGGGGTACGACCCCGACGACGACTACGACGCGGACCCCGAGCCGATCCGGACGGGACAGCGGACCGAGGACATTCCCCGGCCCGCCGCCGCGGCCGCCACGCCCGCCCCGGTCTCCTCGATCACCCCGCAGCCGGTGCCGGCGGCGGTGCCGATCCGACAGGAGACCCCGAGGATGGCGCCCGTGTCATCCATCACACCCGAACGCCGCCACAACCTGGAGAAGAGCGCCCCGGTGATCATGCCCAAGGTAGTGAACGAACGAGAGCCCTACCGCATCACCACGCTGCACCCCCGGACCTACAACGAGGCCCGTACCATCGGGGAACAGTTCCGTGGCGGCACCCCTGTGATCATGAATCTGACCGAGATGGACGACACCGACGCGAAGCGGCTCGTAGACTTCGCGGCTGGACTCGTCTTCGGTCTGCACGGCAGTATCGAGCGCGTGACACAGAAGGTGTTCCTGCTGTCGCCTGCTAACGTCGATGTCACGGCGGAGGACAAGGCTCGGATCGCCGAGGGTGGGTTCTTCAACCAGAGCTGACCCGGCCACGACTTTACGTGTGGATCTGATCAACAGTGGGTTAGCGACAGGTGAACGAGCGGCGGGCCCGAGAGGCTCGGGACCGGGGAGAGGGAAAACGCGATGGACATCGTGTGGGCGGTGCTCTACTACGCCCTGACCGTCTTCCTGGTGTTCCTGCTCGTACGGCTGGTCATGGACTGGGTCTTCCAGTTCGCGCGTTCGTGGCGGCCGGGCAAGGCCATGGTCCTGGTCCTGGAGGCCACGTACACTGTCACGGATCCGCCGCTCAAGCTTCTTCGGCGGCTCATTCCGCCGTTGCGTTTCGGGGGCGTGGCGCTCGACCTGTCCTTCTTCGTACTGATGATCATTGTGTATGTCCTGATCTCGCTTGTGCACCCCTAGTCGTAGGTGAGCGATGCGACAGGATGCCGGTGTGCCGACGATCACGTTGAGGTGAAGAGATGCCATTGACCCCCGAGGACGTTCGGAACAAGCAGTTCACGACCGTCCGCCTGCGTGAAGGCTATGACGAGGACGAGGTCGATGCCTTCCTCGACGAGGTCGAGGGGGAGCTGACCCGCCTCCTCCGGGAGAACGAGGACCTGCGCGCCAAGCTGGCCGCCGCGACTCGTGCCGCCGCGCAGAACCAGGCCAACCTGCGCAAGGAGCCGCAGCAGGACGGCCCCCGCCAGGGCGGCGCCCCGGTGCCGGCCGCCATATCCGGCCCGCCGGTCCCCGGCCAGCAGGGCCCGGGCGGCCCGCAGCAGATGGGCCCCGGTGGTCCGCAGCAGCAGCAGATGGGCCCGGGCGGTCCGCAGCAGATGGGCCCCGGTGGTCCGCAGCAGCAGCAGCAGATGGGCAACCAGCCGCTCGGCCTGCCCGCCGGCTCCGCGCCGCAGCTTCCGGCCGGCGGCGGCCAGCAGCAGCAGATGAACCAGACCATGGGCGGCCAGCAGCAGCTGGTCCAGCCGATGGGCGGTCAGATGCTCCAGCCCATGGGCGGCCCCGGTGGTCCGCAGCAGATGGGCAACCCGATGGGCCAGGGCATGGGCCAGGGCATGGGCCAGCAGCAGATGCAGCAGCAGATGGGTGGCCCGATGGGCCAGCCGCAGCAGATGGGCGGCCCCATGGGCGGCCCGATGCAGCAGCAGGGCCCCGGTGGCGACAGCGCCGCCCGCGTGCTGGCGCTCGCTCAGCAGACCGCCGACCAGGCGATCTCCGAGGCCCGTTCCGAGGCCAACAAGATCGTCGGCGAGGCGCGCAGCCGGGCCGAGGGCCTGGAGCGCGACGCCCGCGCCAAGGCCGACGCCCTGGAGCGGGACGCGCAGGAGAAGCACCGCGTCGCGATGGGCTCGCTGGAGTCCGCGCGGGCCACGCTGGAGCGCAAGGTCGAGGACCTGCGGGCGTTCGAGCGCGAGTACCGCACGCGCCTGAAGTCGTACCTGGAGACCCAGCTGCGTCAGCTGGAGTCGCAGGCCGACGACTCGCTCGCGCCGCCGCGGATCCCCGCCACCGCGTCGCTGCCGCCGGCGGCCTCGTCGATGGCGCCGGCCGGTGCGGGCGCGATGGGCGGCGGTGCGCCGAGCTTCGGTGGCAACCAGCCGTCCTTCGGTGGCAACTCGCCGTCCTTCGGCGGGAACGGCTCCTTCGGCGGCAACTCCTCGGCGCCGAGCTTCGGCGGGCAGTCGAACGGCGGCAACGGCGGTGCTCCGCAGATGCAGCCGGCCGGGATGACCCAGCCGATGGCGGCCGTCCGTCCGCAGCCGCCGCAGCCGATGCAGCAGGCTCCGGCGCCGATGCGGGGCTTCCTGATCGACGAGGACGGCGACAACTGAGGTTGTAGCCACACCATTCGAGGGCGCCCCCGCCCCGACCACCAGGTCGGGGCGGGGGCGCCTTCTCGTGTGCGGGGAGGCGGGGGAGCGGGTACGGCGAAGCCGCCGGCGCCCCGGGGCGCCGGCGGCTTCGGGGTGGGTCAGGCCTTGCGGAGCTGGAAGGCGAGGCCGAGGGATTCGTCGGTGAACGACTCGGAGTCCCAGTCGGCCGCGCCGGCGGCGAAGTCGGTGGCGAGGACCTCCTCGGCGACGAGGACGCCGTGCTCGGCGATGGCCTCGGCGGTCTCCTCCGAGCTGGCGCGCCACCGCAGGACGATGCGGTCGGCGACGTCCAGGCCGGAGTTCTTGCGGGCCTCCTGGATCTGGCGGATGGCGTCGCGGGCGACGCCGAGGCGCTTGAGCTCCGGGGTGATGGCCAGGTCGAGGGCGACGGTGGCGCCGGACTCGTTGGCGACGGTCCAGCCCTCGCGCGGGGTCTCCGTGATGATCACCTCATCGGGCGAGAGGGTGATCGTCTCGCCGTTCAGCTCGACCGAGGTCTCGCCGTTCGCGCGCAGCTCGGCGGCCAGGCGGGCGGCGTCGGTGGCGGCGACCGCCTTGGCGACGTCCTGCACGCCCTTGCCGAACCGCTTGCCCAGGGCGCGGAAGTTGGCCTTGGCGCTGGTGTCGACGAGCGAGCCGCCGACCTCGGCGAGCGACTCCAGGGTGGAGACGTTGAGCTCCTCGGCGATCTGCGCGCGCAGGTCGGCGGGCAGCTCCTCCCAGCCCTGGGCGGCGACCAGCGCGCGGGAGAGCGGCTGACGGGTCTTCACGCCGGACTCCGCGCGGGTGGCCCGGCCCAGCTCGACCAGGCGGCGGACCAGCGCCATGTGCCGGGAGAGGTCGGCGTCGACCAGCGACTCGTCGGCCTCCGGCCAGGCGGCCAGGTGGACCGAGGCCGGGGCGTCCGCGACGACCGGCACGACCAGGTCCTGCCAGACCCGCTCGGTGATGAACGGGACCAGCGGGGCCATCAGGCGGGTGACCGTCTCCAGCGCCTCGTGCAGGGTGGCGAGCGCGGCGGCGTCGCCCTGCCAGAAGCGGCGGCGGCCGCGGCGGACGTACCAGTTGGACAGGTCGTCGACGAAGCCGGAGAGCAGCTTGCCGGCGCGCTGGGTGTCGTACGCCTCGAAGGCCGCGTCGACCTCGCGGACCAGGGTGTTCAGCTCGGAGAGCACCCAGCGGTCCAGCTGCGGGCGGTCGGCCGGGGCCGGGTCGCTCGGGGAGGGCGTCCAGTTCGAGGTGCGGGCGTACAGGGCCTGGAAGGCGACGGTGTTCCAGAAGGTGAGGAGGGTCTTGCGGACCACCTCCTGGATGGTGCCGTGGCCGACCCGGCGGGCCGACCAGGGCGAGCCGCCGGCCGCCATGAACCAGCGGACGGCGTCGGCGCCGTGCTGGTCCATCAGCGGGATCGGCTGCAGGGTGTTGCCCAGGTGCTTGGACATCTTGCGGCCGTCCTCGGCCAGGATGTGGCCCAGGCAGACGACGTTCTCGTAGCTGTTCCTGTCGAACACCAGGGTGCCGACCGCCATCAGCGTGTAGAACCAGCCGCGGGTCTGGTCGATCGCCTCGGAGATGAACTGCGCCGGGTAGCGCTTCTCGAACAGCTCCTTGTTCTGGTACGGGTAGCCGTACTGGGCGAAGGGCATCGAGCCCGAGTCGTACCAGGCGTCGATGACCTCGGGCACGCGGGTGGCGGTGCCGCCGCAGTCGCGGCAGGCGAAGGTCACCTCGTCGATGTACGGGCGGTGCGGGTCGAGGCCGCTCCGGTCGGTGCCGGTCAGCTCACTGAGCTCGGCCAGCGAGCCGACGCAGGTGAGGTGGCCCTCCTCGCAGCGCCAGATCGGCAGCGGGGTGCCCCAGTAGCGGTTGCGGCTGAGCGCCCAGTCGATGTTGTTGTTCAGCCAGTCGCCGAAGCGGCCGTGCTTGACCGTCTCCGGGAACCAGTTGGTGGCCTCGTTCTCGCGGATCAGCGCGTCCTTGACGGCGGTGGTCCGGATGTACCAGGACGGCTGCGCGTAGTAGAGCAGCGCGGTGTGGCAGCGCCAGCAGTGCGGGTAGCTGTGCTCGTACGGCAGGTGGCGGAAGAGCAGGCCGCGCTCCTTGAGGTCCGCGACCAGGGCCTCGTCGGCCTTCTTGAAGAACTGGCCGCCGACCAGCGGGACCTCGGGGGCGAAGGTGCCGTCGGCGAGCACCGGGTTGACCACCGGCAGGCCGTAGCGGCGGCAGGTCGCGAGGTCGTCCGCGCCGAAGGCGGGGGACTGGTGGACGATGCCGGTGCCGTCCTCGGTGGTGACGTAGTCGGCGTTGAGGACGTAGTGCGCGTTCTCGATCTCGACCAGGTCGAAGGGGCGGCGGTAGGACCAGCGCTCCATCTCGGCGCCGGTGAAGGACTCGCCGGTGGTCTCCCAGCCCTCCCCGAGGGCCTTGGCGACCAGCGGCTCGGCGACGACCAGCTGCTCGGTGCCGTCGGTGGCCACCACGTAGGTGACGTCCGGGTGGACGGCGGCCGCGGTGTTGGAGACCAGGGTCCACGGGGTGGTGGTCCACACCAGCAGGGCGGCCCGGCCGGCCAGCGGGCCGCTGGTCAGCGGGAAGCGGACGAACACCGAGGGGTCGACCACGGTCTCGTAGCCCTGGGCCAGCTCGTGGTCGGACAGGCCGGTGCCGCAGCGCGGGCACCAGGGGGCGACCCGGTGGTCCTGGACCAGCAAGCCCTTGTCGAAGATCTGCTTGAGCGACCACCAGACGGACTGGACGTACGACGGGTCCATCGTCCGGTAGGCCTCGTCCAGGTCGACCCAGTACCCCATGCGGGTGGTCAGCTCGGCGAAGGCGTCGGTGTGGCGGGTCACCGACTCGCGGCACTTGGCGTTGAACTCGGCGATGCCGTACGCCTCGATGTCCTGCTTGCCGGAGAAGCCCAGCTCCTTCTCGACGGCGAGCTCCACCGGGAGGCCGTGGCAGTCCCAGCCGGCCTTGCGGGCGACGTGGTAGCCCTTCATGGTCCGGTACCGGGGGAAGACGTCCTTGAAGACGCGGGCCTCGATGTGGTGGGCGCCGGGCATGCCGTTGGCGGTCGGCGGGCCCTCGTAGAACACCCACTCGGGGCGGCCCTCGGACTGCTCCAGGCTGCGCTGGAAGACCTTGTTGTCCTGCCAGAACGAGAGGATCTGGTGCTCCAGGGCAGGCAGATCCACCTGGGCGGGGACGGGGTTGTAGAGGGCGGCCGCGCGCGGCGCGTCGTCGGAAGAGTGGTGGTGGGTGGCGGGTTGGGAGCTCATCGCGGGCGTCTACCTCCGGCGGATGCGTGGGCTGGATCCTCCGGAGGGACGAGACGGCAAGCCGCCCCGCGGTACCACCCTCCTTGGCCGCGGTGCTGCGTTGCGGCCCTCTTGTTTGGGCTTGCTGCCGGGTCTAGTGGGCCGCTACGGGCTTCGCGGCGGCCGTTCTTCCGGCGGCTCCGGGGTGATCTTCCCGTCGTGCACGCCCCCGGGCTCGCACCGTCCCCGGGTCGCTGGTGGCTGCGTACGTCGGTACTCGTCCCATCTGCGCCTTGCAGGCCCCAGTGTATCGGCCGGGCGAGTCGGTTTGTCCAAACCGTTTCGGGCGGGCGGGCCCGGGACGGGCGGCGGGGCTGGTCAGAGGGGGTGGTTAGGCGCGGGCGATCTGGGCACAACCCTCTCAGCGCGCGGGGCGTGGCGGTTGGGGCGGCTGCCTGGGTGGGATCGTGGTGAGGCGTCGGTATGTCATGTTGTGACCGGTTTTGATCGGGATTATCGTTCCGGCACTGGAAGCCGCCGGGAACCGGCGGCTCGATTCGTTCGTAGATGGGGTCGAAGCCATGGCTGAGAAGGGAACCGGCGCGGGTACCGCCACCAAGCGGGCACGCAAGGCCGTGGCGGTCGATCCAGGGGAGGGGACCATGACCACTACCGCACCGAAGACCAGCACCGACACCGTCACCGTTTCGCGCGGGGCCGAATCCGTGGACCCGGCGACACTGCCGGTCCGGCCGGGAGAGGAGGCGTGGACCACCGAGGAGGTCCACGAGCTGCACACCGAGCTGATCAGCGAGCTGGAGCGGCTGCAGAACGAGATCGACGCCGCCGAGGCGGCCATCTCGGGCCTGATGCGCGACTCCAACGACGGAGCCGGCGACGACCAGGTGGACGCCGGTACGAAGAACATCTCGCGGGAGAGCGAGCTGGCGCTCGCCAACAACGCGCGGGACAGCCTCGCCCAGACCGAGCGCGCCCTGGCCCGGCTGGAAGGCGTCGGCTTCGGCACCTGCGAGTCCTGCGGGCAGGCCATCGGCAAGGCCCGGATGCAGGCGTTCCCCAGGGCGACGCTCTGCGTGCAGTGCAAGGCCAAGCAGGAGCGCCGCTGAACCGGGCGACCGCAGCGGCGCGGGGGGTCGGGCTTGCCGTACGCTCGACCCCGTAACGTCGCCTGACGCGCCCGCAACGCTCGTGGACGCGTCCAGGCCGTCACCGGCCCACCACCCTCCCCCTCCTACGGCCGGGGGAGCTCCATCGGCAGCGGAGCGGATCATCAGTACGCAAGGTTCCCCCCAGACCCGGGACGACGCCGTCCCGCCCCCCGCCGATGCCGTGGAGGTGCCCGTGTCCGAGCCGACCGGGACGACGTCCGCGGACGAACCGGCGCTGGCGGAGGAGCCCCGCGGCCCGCGGCGGGTCGGGGTGCTGCTGGTCGTCGCGGTGCTCGCCTTCCTGATCGACCTCGGCAGCAAGCTGCTGGTCGTCGCCAAGCTGGAGAACCACTCGGCGATCAAGGTGGTCGGGGACGTCGTCACCTTCCAGGTGATCCGCAACTCCGGCGCGGCCTTCGGGATGGGACAGGCGCTGACCGTCGTCTTCACGATGATCGCCTCGGCCGTCATCGTGGTGATCTGGCGGATCGCCCGCCGGCTGTACAGCCTGCCCTGGGCGATCGCGCTCGGGCTGCTGCTCGGCGGGGCGCTCGGCAACCTCACCGACCGGCTGTTCCGCGCGCCGGGCGTCTTCCGCGGGCACGTGGTGGACTTCATCTCCGTCCAGCACTTCGCGGTCTTCAACCTCGCCGACTCGGCGATCGTGTGTGGCGGGATCCTGGTCGTACTGCTCTCCTTC
The DNA here is from genome assembly GCF_055664045.1 of Kitasatospora sp. NPDC023385. Taxonomy (NCBI): domain Bacteria; kingdom Bacillati; phylum Actinomycetota; class Actinomycetes; order Kitasatosporales; family Streptomycetaceae; genus Kitasatospora; species Kitasatospora sp. NPDC023385. The sequence goes on from NZ_JBVOOL010000012.1 coordinate 133,536, forward strand.
CGGGGCAGCAACCCGGACGGGACCGTCCACCAGCAGGGCGGCAGGACGCAGTAGCGCCGCCCGGCGGGGCCGGCCCGGGAAGTGCGGCGGGCGGGGGAGGCCCGCGTGTCCGGCATACTCGTACGGGTGAGTACCGCAGCGCAGATCCGCAGCCTCCCCGTACCCGACGGCCTGGAGGGCGAGCGCCTCGACGCCGCCCTGGCCCGGATGTTCGGCTTCTCCCGGACCAAGGCCGCCGAACTGGCCGCCGACGGCAAGGTGACGCTCGACGGCGCCGTGGCCGGCAAGTCGGACCGGGTGACCGCCGGTTCCTGGCTGGAGGTCGAGATCCCCGCCCCCGCCGCCCCCGTGCGGATCGTCGCCGAACACGTCGAGGGCATGCGGATCGTCCACGACGACGAGGACATCGTGCTGGTCGACAAGCCGGTCGGCGTCGCCGCGCACCCCAGCCCGGGCTGGACCGGCCCCACCGTGATCGGCGGGCTCGCCGCCGCCGGGTACCGGATCTCCACCTCGGGCGCGGCCGAGCGGCAGGGCATCGTGCACCGGCTGGACGTCGGCACCTCGGGGCTGATGGTCGTCGCCAAGTCCGAGCGGGCGTACACCGACCTCAAGCGGCAGTTCCACGACCGGATCACCGACAAGCGCTACCACACGCTGGTGCAGGGCCACCCGGACCCGATGAGCGGGACCGTGGACGCGCCGATCGGGCGCCACCCCAGCTCCGACTGGAAGTGGGCGGTGACCCAGGACGGCAAGGCGTCCGTCACGCACTACGACCTGATCGAGGCGTACCGGGCCGCGTCGCTGCTGGCGATCAAGCTGGAGACCGGGCGCACCCACCAGATCCGCGTCCACATGTCCGCGTTGCGGCACCCCTGCGTGGGCGACCTGACGTACGGCGCCGACCCGACGCTGGCCAAGCGGCTCGGGCTGACCCGGCAGTGGCTGCACGCGATGTCGCTGGGCTTCGAGCACCCGGCGGACGGGCAGTGGGTCGAGTTCTCCAGCGAGTACCCCGAGGACCTGCGGAAGGCGCTGGACGTCATCTCGGCGGAGAGCTGACGTGGCGGCGGCCATCCGGGTCGCCGAGGGGGAGGCGGACCTGGAGCTGGTGCGGGCCGTCCGGCGTGAGGTGTTCGTCGTCGAGCAGAACGTGCCGGAGGAACTGGAGTACGACGCGTACGACGGGACCTCGGTGCACCTGCTGGCGGTGGGAGCCGACGGGGCCGCGCTGGGCACCGGGCGGCTGATCTTCGGCGAACAGGCGCGGGAGCTGACCGGGGGCGTCGACGGGCGGGTGCTGCTCGGGCGGCTCGCCGTCCTGCCGGCGGCCCGGGGCACCGGGCTGGGGGCGGAGCTCGTACGGGCGATCGAGGCCGCGGGGGCCGAGCGCGGGGGCTCGGAGATGGAACTGCACGCCCAGGTGCACGCGCTCGGGTTCTACGAGCGGCTGGGATACGTGGCGGAGGGGCCGGTGTACGACGACGCCGGGATCCCGCACCGGACGATGACGCGAGTGCTGTAACCCGCCCCGGGCCGGAGGCCGTCGGGAACGGGACTCGGGCCGGGTGGGTGGCTGGTCGCGCGGTTCGCCGGGGCCCTGAGGGGCACGGGGAACCGTCGTTCGAGGCGGCCGGTGGGGTGGCTTTATCGGGCGCCTACCCGGACGGCGGATACGATCAGCGCCCATGGAGTTCGGTGGGGCATGGCATCGATGGCGCGGCCGGGGTACGACCGTCAGGCGCAGGCTGCTGGCCGGTGCGGTGGCGCTGGTGGCGGTGGCCGGGGTCGGTACGGCGACGGTGGCGTCCGGCGGTGAGCAGGCGGTCCATCAGGAGGACCGTTTCCTCAGCATGTCGGAGACGCCCGGCAGCGCGCAGCAGGTCCAGTTGGACACCTCCTTCTTCACCGCCGGCAGCGGCCCCCGGCCGGCCGTCCTGCTGGCGCACGGCTTCGGCGGCTCCAAGGAGGGCGAGCGCCAGCGGGCCGAGCAGCTCGCCCGCCAGGGGTACGCGGTACTGACCTGGTCCGCGCGCGGGTTCGGGCGCTCGGGCGGCAAGATCGGCCTCAACGCGCCCGACCGCGAGGTCGAGGACGTCCGGCACCTGGTGGACTGGCTGGCCCAGCGGCCCGAGGTGCAGCTCGACAGCCCCGGCGACCCGAAGGTCGGCATCACCGGGGCCTCCTACGGCGGGGCGATCTCGCTGCTCGCCTCCGCGTACGACCACCGGATCGACGCGGTGGCCACCCAGATCACCTGGTGGAACCTGGCCGACGCGCTGTTCCCGCAGGGCGTCCAGGGCTCGGGCGCGGCGGACGGCGTGTTCAAGAAGCTGTGGGCCGGGATCTTCTTCACCACCGGCTCGGCCGCCCCCGGCTCGGCGGGCGGTCTCGGGCCGTCCGGCGGAGCGCCGCGCCAGGGCGGCGAGTCGGCGCCGGCGGCGGACGGCCAGGTCGGCTGCGGGCGGTTCCTGGACTCGCTCTGCCAGATGTACGACCGGGTCGCCACCGCCGGGCACGCCGACCCGGAGGCCGTCGCGCTGCTGGACCGCTCCAGCCCGTCCTCGGTCGCGGCGCAGCTCAAGGCGCCCACGCTGGTGGTGCAGGGGCAGCAGGACTCGCTGTTCCCGCTGGACCAGGGCGACCGGATCGCCCGGGCCGTCGCGGCCAACGGCGCGCCGGTGGCGGTGGACTGGTTCGCGGGCGGGCACGACGGCGGCACGGACACCAGCGCGCGGGTCGACGACCGGGTGACCGCCTGGTTCGACCACTTCCTGAAGGACCACGGCCCGCGGGGGAGCGGCGACGACACCGGGCCGGCGTTCCGGGTGACCCGCACCGGCGGGGTGGACTCCACCGGCTTCCAGGCCGTGCTGCGCGGGGCCACCGCCGACCGGTACCCCGGGCTGGGCGGGACGGGCTCGCGGTCCGTCGAGCTGGCGGGCGGCGACCAGACCGTCGCCAACCCGCCCGGCGGGGCGCCGCCGGGGATCTCGACGCTGCCGGGCATCGGCGCCCTCAGCCAGGCGGCCGCACTGGGGGCCGGGCTGTCGCTCGACTTCCCCGGGCAGAACGCCGCCTTCGACTCGGCGCCGCTGGACTCGCCGCTGCACCTGACCGGGCAGCCGACCGTGCCGGTGCGGGTGAAGGCGGACCGGCCGGACGCGGTGCTGTTCGCGAAGCTGTACGACGTCGGACCGGACGGCAAGGCGGTGCTCCCGCAGCAGCTCGCCGCCCCGCTGCGGGTGACCGGCGCGGACGCGGGGCGGACCGTCACCGTGGCGCTGCCGGCGGTGGACCACACCTTCCCGGCCGGGCACCGGGTGCGGCTGGTGCTGGCCAGCACCGACCTCGCGTACGCCTCGCCCGTCGAGCCGGCCACCTACCAGGTCGGGCCGGCCGGGGCGCTCACCGTGCCGACCGTCGAGGAGCTGGTCACCGAGTCGGCGCCGCTGCCCTCGCGGACATGGCTGCTGCCGGTGGTCGCCGTGGCGGTGGCCACCGGGCTGGTGCTGGTGCCGCGGCTGCGGCGTCGGCGGGCGGCCGGCGGGCCGGAGTTCGATCCGGAACTGGCCGCGGTGCCGCTGCAGATCAGCGGACTGAGCAAGCGCTACAAGGGCGCCCAGGACCGCTACGCCGTACGGGACTTGGGCTTCCGGGTGGAACAGGGCCAGGTGCTCGGACTGCTCGGGCCGAACGGCGCGGGCAAGACCACCACGCTGCGGATGCTGATGGGCCTGATCCGGCCCGACGCCGGAGGGGTGCGGATCTTCGGGCACCTGGTGCGGCCCGGTGCGCCGGTGCTGTCGCGGGTCGGGGCGTTCGTCGAGGGCGCGGGCTTCCTGCCGCACCTCACCGGGCGGGCCAACCTGCGGCTGTACTGGCAGGCGACCGGGCGGCCGGAGGCCGACGCGTGCTTCGACGAGGCGCTCGCCATCGCCGGGCTCGGCGAGGCCCTGGACCGCGCGGTGCGCACCTACTCGCAGGGCATGCGGCAGCGGCTCGCGATCGCCCAGGCGATGCTCGGGATGCCGGACCTGCTGATCCTGGACGAGCCGACCAACGGGCTCGACCCGCCGCAGATCCGCGAGATGCGCGAGGTGATGATCCGGTACGCGGCCGGCGGGCGGACGGTGATCGTTTCGAGCCACCTGCTGTCCGAGGTCGAGCAGAGCTGTACGGACCTGGTCGTGATGGACCATGGGCAGCTCGTGACGACCGGTGCGGTCAGTGAGATCGTCGGTTCGTCGGAGCTGCTGATGATCGGCCTCGCCGATCCGTACGACCCGGAGTCGGTGGCCGGGAAGGTCGCCGCCCTGACCGGGGTCGGTTCGGCGGAGGCCGTCGACGGCGGACTGCTCGTACGGCTGGACGGGCTGACGGCGAGCGGACTGCTGGCGGAGCTGGTGCGGCTGGGGGTGCCGGTGGAGAGCGCCGGGCCGCAGCGGCGGTTGGAGGACGCGTTCCTGTCGTTGATCGGAGGTGGTGCGGCGTGAGCTCGGTCTCCAGGGCACCTGAGGTGCCCACGGTGTCGAAGGACCACGCGGAGGGGTACCGGGCGAGCCGGACACTGCCGCTGCGGGTCGAGGCGATCCGGCAACTGCGCCGGCGCCGCACGCTGGTGATCGGCGCGGTGCTGGCCGCCATGCCGTTCGTCATCCTGGCCGCGTTCCAGGTCGGCGGCACCCCGGGCCGACCGGACCGGACCACCTTCATCGATCTGGCCACCGCCTCCGGGGCCAACTTCGCCGTCACCATGCTGTTCGTCGGCACCGGCTTCATGCTGGTGATCCCGGTCGCGCTGTTCTGCGGGGACACCGTCGCCTCGGAGGCCAGCTGGTCCTCGCTGCGGTACCTGCTGGCCGCGCCCGTGCCCCGCGCACGGCTGCTCGCCCGCAAGTTCGCGGTCGGACTGGCGTTCTCGGCGGTCGCGATGGTCATGCTGCCCGCCATCGGACTGGTCGTCGGAACGGCGGCGTACGGGTGGGGAGACCTGAAGCTGCCCGCCGGTGTCAGCCTCCCGGCCGGGGAGGCACTGCCCCGGATCGCCATCGCGGTCGCCTTCGTGTTCCTCAGCGAGATCGTGATCGCCGCGCTCGCCTTCTGGCTGTCCACGGCGACCGACGCCCCCCTCGGGGCCGTGGGCGGCGCGGTGTTCGCGTCGATCATCACCGGGGTGCTGGACGCCGTCACCGCGCTGGGCGACCTGCGCGAGTGGCTGCCGGCGCACTGGCAGTACGCGTGGGCGGACGCCCTGCAGCCGCAGCTGGAGTGGGGCGGCATGGTGCAGGGCGTCTCGCTGTCGCTCTCGTACGCGACGGTGCTGCTGGCGCTGGCGTTCCGGGGGTTCGCGCGCAAGGACGTGGTGTCGTAGGGGGCCGGTGCGGATGGGGGATCATGGGGTGGGTGTGGGTGAGTGGTCGGCGTCCGGCGGACTTCTGCGGACGCGTACGGACTCCTGCTGACGCCCACTGACACCCGCTGACCCCCCTGGTGAAGGACCCCGAACCGTGGCCCAGATCGTCCTCTTCCACTCCGCCTACGGGCTGCGCCCCGCCGTGCACGCCGCCGCCGACCGGCTGCGCGCCGCCGGGCACACCGTGCACACCCCGGACCTGTTCGAGGGGCGGACCTTCGACTCGATCGAGGACGGGCAGGCCTACCAGGAGGAGGTCGGGGGCGCCGACGAACTGCTGCGCCGGGCGGTGACGGCGGCCGCTCCGCTGTCCGAGGGCGGGCTGCTGTACGCCGGGTTCTCGCTCGGCGGCTCGCTGGCGCAGAACCTCGCGCTCGCGGACGAGAAGGCGCGCGGACTGCTGCTCCTCCACGGCACGTCGGACCTCCGGGAGGACGCGGCCACCTCGATCCCCGTGCAGCTGCACGTCGCGGAGCCGGACCCGTTCGAGACGGAGGACTGGCTGAACGCCTGGTACCTGCGCATGCGGCGCGCCGGGGCGGACGTGGAGGTGCACCGCTATGGGGGCGCCGGGCACCTGTTCACCGACCCGGAGCTGGCGGACTACGACGCGCAGGCGGCGGAGCGGGCCTGGGCGGCGGCGCTGGCGTTCCTCGCGGAGCTGGACGACTGAGGACGTCCCGGGCGGACGGTGCTGGGACGGCCCGGTAGCGGACGGCGGGCGACAGACAGCGGACGAAGGCCAGGTCGAGGCGGATGCCTCGGCCTGGCCTTCGGCGTTGCGGAGGAAGTTGCGGAGGGCGCTGGAAAGGGCGTGCCGAGGGCGGTGCCGCCGGGTGGTTCCCAGGGGCCCGTGTGGCCCGGGTGGCCTGTGGTGCGGGAGTGGCGAGGTGCCGGAGGGACGCCCGGGAGGCGGCGGAAGTGCCGGCCGGCCCTCGGAAGGGCTGTTTCCGGACAGCTACAGACGGTGATCGGCGCCCTAGTGGTCCAGACCTCTTGGCGGGCCTGTGCCACCCCGCCAGCACTGATGATCGACCTACGAACTGTTGTTAACCGGACGGCCGCCCCCGCGTCACCGTCCGACAGCCGGTCGGGTTGACCGGATTCCTCACGGCCTCGTTGATCTCCCGGGAAATCTCTCCATAACATCGCGGTGCACTCCGACTTTCACCTGCTCACCGAATCCGTGGAAATGCCGTCTGGTCATTTCCCGCGACATAAGCATTGGAGCCGCACGTGCTTGTCCTCGGAATCACCAACAACGACCTGGCCGGCGCCTGCCTGGTCCAGGACGGAACCGTCGTCGCGGCCGTCAGTGAAGAGCGGTTCACCCGGATCAAGGACCACAAGGCCTGGCCGGAGCAGTCGATCGACTACGTCCTGAAGGAAGCCGGGATCGCCCTTTCGGATGTCGACCGGGTGGCCTACGGGTGGCAGGCCGGATTCAGCGCCGAAAAGCACCTGCTGCTCTACGTCGACCGAATTTCGGAGGAGGCCCGGCTGCGCCCCGAAGCGCTTCCGCACCTGCGCAAGCGGATATTCGACGAAATTGTGAACGACCGCGAGAAGCGCGGCGAGTTCGATGCCTTCATCAAGGAGAACGGGCTGCGCGGAAAGGTGGTTCACGTCGACCACCACGAATCGCACGGCCTGGGCGCCTTCCTCTGCTCCCCGTTCGACGAAGCCCTCGTGGTCACCTGCGACGGCCGCGGGGACTTCCAGTCCCTGACCGTCACGCACTACTTCCCCGGCGGCGAGGCGGTGCTCCAGCGCGAGACCTCGATCGACAGCCTGGGCTACTTCTACGGCCGGATCACCAAGCTGCTCGGCTTCCGCCCCAACCGCCACGAAGGCAAGATCACCGGTCTCGCCGCCAACGGCGATCCGGAGAAGCTCCTCCCGCTGATGCGCCGGATGATCGACGTCGAGGAGAACGGCGCGATCCGCGCCCGCTGCGGCGACTGGTACCAGCCCTCCTACGAGGGCTACTCCGAGGAACTGCTGCGCGAGATCGCCCGGCACGAACCGGCCGACGTCGCGGCGGCCGCCCAGCGGCACGTCGAGAACCTGCTGACCGCCGTGGTGGCGCGGCACATCGGCCGGGTGCCCGGCGGCAACGTCTGCCTGTCCGGCGGCGTGTTCGCCAACGTCAAGCTCAACCAGCGGATCTTCGACACCGAGGGCGTGCGGAACATCTACGTGCTGCCACCGATGGGCGACGGCGGGCTGCCCCTGCAGACCGCCGTGATCGTGGCCCATCGCGAGACCGGCGAGCGCCCGCGGGTGCCCTCGATGGCGCTCGGACCGGACGCGGCCATCTCCGAGGGCCGGCTGGAGGAGATCCTGCACGACTACCCGGAGCTGCGCTACCGGCGGATCGGCGACGGCATGCGGGAGGTCCTGCTCGCCGCGCTGGAAGCGAACCAGGTCATCGGCACCTACCGCGGCCGGATGGAGTTCGGCCCGCGGGCCCTCGGCCGGCGCAGCGTCATCTACGGCACCGCCGACGTGACCATGAACGACTGGCTCAACAAGCGCCTGAACCGCACCGAGTTCATGCCCTTCGCGCCGATCACCGCCGAGGACCTGGCGGCCGACTGCTACGTGGGCTGGGCGCCGGAGCAGCCGGCGGCGCTGTTCATGACCGTCACGTACGACTGCCACGAGACGTTCGCCAAGGCCTGCCCGGCCGTGGTGCACGTCGACAACACCGCCCGTCCGCAGATCGTCCGGTCCCAGGACGACCCGTTCCTGCACGGCCTGCTGATGGCCTGGTACGACCGCAGCGGGCAGGCGGCGCTGGTGAACACCTCGTTCAACAAGCACGAGGAGCCGATCGTCGGGTCGCACCGCGACGCGCTCGACCCGGTGCTCGACGAGGTGGTCGACCTGCTCCTGGTCGACGACGTGTACCTGGTCTGGAAGGACTCCGCCGACGGCTTCATGGCCCGGCAGGCTGGCTAGTCGTCGGATCGGTCGGGCGGGAGACGGTCCGGGCCCGGGGTCGGGTTCGGGCCGGATCCCGTGCCTGTGCCCGGGCCTGTTGGCCGAGGTCTAGTCCAATTGACCGCCCGGCCGGTCGGATGTGAACTATCGTCAGATCGTATGGCGCAAGCGCCGAGTGAGGAGACCGATGCAGCCGCAGGCAGCCGGAACGCGGTACGAGGTCGAGGCCGTCGTCTTCGACATGGACGGGGTCCTGATCGACTCCAGGCCCGTGATCGAGGAGGCGTGGCGCTCGGTGGCCCGGCGCCACGGCCGGGTGCTGGCCGACCCCGAGGTCGAGGAGTACGTCCACGGGCGGACCGGCGACCAGACGGTGCGGCTGATCTTCCCGCACCACTCGGACGCCGACCGCAGGGCGATCTGGGCCGAGGTGGACACCGTCGAGGAGGAGGCCCCGTACCAGGCCGTCCCCGGTGCCGACGGGCTCGCCACCCGGCTCTGGCGGGTCGGGGTGCCCGTCGGCCTGGCCACCAGCAGCTGGACCCGCAAGATCGACAACGCGCTGGGCGGTCTCGGCCTGCTCGACGTCTTCCGGGTGCGGGTCACCCGGGACGACGTCGAACGGGGCAAGCCGCACCCGGACCCGTACCTGTCGGCCTGCCGCGGGCTCGGGATCCGGCCGGAGCGCACGCTGGTCTTCGAGGACTCGGTCAGCGGGGTCCGCTCGGCGGTCGACGCGGGGGCCGTGTGCGTCGGGATCGGCGGACGGGCCCTGGTGGAGGCCGGTGCGGTGGTCGCCGTACCGGACTTCACCGCGCTCGTGACGGGCGGGGCCGGCGCGGACCACGGGACGATCACGTTGTCCGACCCGGACGGGCTGGTCACCGTGGCGCTCGCGGTCGGACCCGCCGGTGGCTGAGGCAGGCCGGGCCGCGTCCGACCGGACGCTCACCGACGCGGGGGCGGGCGTCTCGGGGGAGGGCGCTTCGGGGGAGGGTGTGTCGGCAGCAGCGGGCTCGATACCGGTCGCGTCGGAAGCCCCGGTGATGGCCAGGTCGGCGGCGGTCTCGGCGTTCTGCGTCTTCCTCGTCCTGGGCGTGCTCACCGCCTCGCTCGGCGCCTCGCTCCCCTTCCTGCGCGAACGGTTCGGCGACCAGCACGAGGTCGGGCGGGTGGTCTCCGCCTACAACCTCGGCGCGCTCGCGGCGACCGTCTGCATCGGGCTGCTCGGCCGGCGGCTGAACGTCCGGGCCGCGCCGCCCGTCCTGCTCGCCGTCTTCGCGGCGGGCGCGGCCGGGATGGCGGTGAGCCCCGGCTGGGCCGCCTACCTCGGCTGCGCGACGGTGACCGGCATCGGGTACGGCGGACTCGCGCTCACCCTCAACACGGCGTTCGCGCGCGGCTTCGCCGGGAACAGCGTGGTGATGGTCAACCGGCTGAACGCGGTCTTCGGGATCGGCGCGATGCTGGGCCCGCTGGCCGCGGGGGCCGTCGGACACACGGACATCCGGCTGCTGGCACTGGCGGCCGCGGTGTGCGCGCTGCCGTGCTTCCTGGTCGGACGGGCCGGAGCGGTGCTCGCCGCGTCGCCCGAGGCCGACGCGGGGCGCGGTGAACAGGACGGCCGGCGCGGACGGACCGGGATGGCGCTGCTCCCGTTCCTGGTGGTGGGCCTGGTGTACGCGGGCATGGAGACCAGCATCGGCGCCTGGCAGTCGACGCAGCTGGTCCGCGACGGCTGGAGCAGCCAGGCGGCCACGACGGCGGCCTCGGGATTCTGGGCCGGGATGGCCGTCGGACGGCTGGTCCTCCCGCAGCTGACCAGGCGGCTGCCCGGCCGCACCACCCTGCCGGGCCACCTGGCGGCGGCGCTCGCGGCGCTGCTGCTGGCCGCCGTTCCGCACCTCGCGGTGGTGGCCTACCCGCTGGCCGGGCTGGCGATGGCACCGGTGCTGCCGACCCTGATCGCCTGGGTTTCCGGCGTGGCGGAGGTGCCGCAGCAGGCGACCTCCGTGCTGACGCTCTGCTGCATGCTGGGCAACGCCGTCGTGCCGGCGGTGGTGGGGGCGCTCAGCGGCTCGGGCGGAGCGGCGGTGATTCCGGTGGTGCTGGCGGGCGCGTGCCTGCTCTGCCTCGGGCTCTCACTGTGGCTGCGGGCTGCTCGGCGGTAGGCCGGGGGCGGTTGGTGCGCAGGCGGTTGGCGCGCCGGGGGCTGGTGCGCCTGGGTTGGGCGCAGGAGGCCGGCGCGAAGGAAGCTTGGAGCGCGGGAAGTCGGACGGGCCGACTTCCCGCGCTTTCCCGTGCGGGTGGGGGCGGCGAGCGCTGGCGTCACCTGCGCTTGCGCGGGGCCGCGCGTTCGTGATCGGGCCTCCCGGCGTGTACCAGCCGGCCTTCTTGCGGACGGCCGGGTTCGGATTGTTTCGGCGCGGTCAGGGGTGGTGGAACTCCGGCGGAGGGTTCGGCGCGTGCGGCCGGACACGAAGAGGGAGAGGCAGGCGATGGCCGCGGTGCCGCGTGGAACGAGAACCGCCCGCCCGGAGGGTTCCGGGCGGGCGGCGGTCTGACCTCGGCGTGACGTGTCCGGCGTTACAGGGGGGTCGGCGTGATCATGGCGAAGGCGGCGCCCTGAGGGTCGGCGACGACGGTCATGCGGCCCGCCATCATGTCGAAGGGCGGGGCGAGGACCGTACCGCCGTTCCTGACCAGGGCGTCCACGGTGGAGTCGACGTCGTCGACCGCGAAGTAGGTCAGCCAGTGCGCCGGAGTGCCGGGCGGGTCGTTGGCGAGGAGCGTGGCGCCGCCCACCGCGCGGCCGCCGACCCGGAGTTGCCAGTAGGAGTCCGCGCCGTCAAGCGGCTCGATCTCGATGCCGAACGCCTCGCCGTAGAAGGCCGTCGCGGCCGGGATGTCACTGGTGTGCAGCTCGTTCCAGGTCAGCGCGCCGGCCTCGTTGACCACCCGGGCGCCGGAGAACTCGCCGGGCTGCCAGACGCCGAACACCGCGCCCTGCGGGTCGGCGGCGACCAGCATCCGGCCCAGGTCGCCCACGTCCATGGTCGGGACGAGCAGGGTTCCGCCGGCGGCGACGATCGCGTCCTGGGTGGCCTGGGCGTCGGTGGTGGCCAGGTAGCTGGTCCAGACGGTCGGCGGCTCCGGCGCGCCTTCGGCGGCCATCGCCGGACCGATGCCCGCCACGGGCTTGCCGTCCAGCTCGCAGACCGCGTACCCGCCGAACTCGGCCGGGCCGGCCTGGCCCTGCCAGCCGAGGAGGTCACGGTAGAAGTCCAGCGCGGCCTGCTGGTCCTTCGCCATCAGGTCGACCCAGCACGGGGTGCCGGTCGCGTACGGGGTGGTGACTTCAGGCATTTTGACCCTTTCTGATGGGGTTTGCTGCCGGTCACCATGGCGTCGCGGGCGGCGATACGCCACTCGCCACGCCGCCGCGCCGGTGGGACCGGGGACGGCGGGCGAGCCGCGTTCCCGGGCGTGGCCCGGGCGCCTCGGCATCGTCGGGCCGATGGGTGGGATGAGTGGGTGGGCAGGTCTCGGCAGAGCGAGCGGGGTGGAGTGCACGGCAGGGCCGTGACCGAGACACCGGCCGGGACGCCCGATCTGCTCGGGAAGTCGGAGGCCCCGGCTTCCCCGTCGGCGGAGTGCCTGCCGGAGGGTGCCGCTCTACGACTGGGGTGCGCGATGTGGTCCAACGCGGAGGGTGACTGCCGGCCGCAGGGGGTCGACCTGGCCCGGTGGCTGGTCGACACGATGGGTGGCGGGTTGGGCTGGGCCCGGCCCGCCGGGGGAGGCGTGGGGGAGTAGGTGGCAGGGCTCCGCCCCGGTGACCGGCTGGTCGGGGACGGAGCCCGTCACTCGGGGCCCGGCGTCGTCACGCCTGGCGGACCACGTTCTCCGCCTGCGGCCCCTTCGGGCCCTGGACGACGTCGTACTCGACCGCGTCGCCCTCGAACAGCTCCTTGTAGCCGCTCGTCTGCTGGATCGCCGAGAAGTGGACGAACACGTCCTGTCCGCCGTCGTCCTGCTGGATGAAACCGAACCCCTTGTCGGCGTTGAACCACTTCACTACGCCCGTTGCCATCGCTACGACTCCTCTTCCTCGCACCGCACACGTCAGCCCGTTGCTGGCCGCTCCGACCTCTAGTACTCCCCACGGAGTGGATCTTCAAGCACCGCCACAGGGCAGTTCGCCGACAGCGTGTCGCGGGTGGGACCGGGAGGGCCGCAGCGGGGCGCTGGGGCCGGTCGCGTCGAAGGGTGCGGTTGTCAGAGGTGCTTGGGACGATCCGGGGATGGAGATGACGCTGCAGCTGGTGATCGACTGCGCCGACCCGCGAAGGATGGTGGCGTTCTGGGCGGAGGCGCTCGGCTACGTCCCCGAGCCCCCGCCCGCCGGGCATGCGACCTGGCGGGACTACTGGGCGGACCTGGGGGTGCCCGAGGAGGAGTTGGCGGGCGGCGCGGGGGACGAGCCGGAGTCGATCGTCGATCCGGCCGGGAAGGGGCCGCGGGTGTGGTTCCAGCAGGTCCCGGAGCCGAAGACCGGCAAGAACAGGCTGCACCTCGACCTGAAGGTGGGCGGCGGCCGTGGCGTCCCCCTGGCCGTCCGCATGCGGCGCGTCGACACCGTGGTGGCACGGCTCACCACGGCCGGCGCGACCGTGCTGCGGGTCCTGGCCGAACCGGGGATGGACCACTACGCCGTCGTGATGAGTGATCCTGAGGGCAACGAGTTCTGCGCCGTTTAGGGCGGGGGCTGCTGGTGACGGCAGGTCGCCGCGCGTGCGGCGGCTGCGGCACGATGGACCGCGTGACACGGCGGAGACACGAGTACGCACCGGCGGGGACGCTTCCGGGGCTCCTGCAGCGAGGCCGGGGCCTGGGGGCGCTGATGGCGGCGGAGGATCCGTCGTCGGCCGCGGAGCTGGTGTACGGGTGCATCCGCTGGGAGTGGCGCTGGGACACGCAGGCGGACGACCGGCACCGCTACCTCGCGGGGCTCATCCGGGACCTGGGGCTGCCGCTCCAGCCGGTGATCGACGGGCTGGCCGCCGGCGAGGAGGCCGGCGAGCGGGCCGCGAAGGTCCTGGAGCTGCTGGCGCTCGGCGGCTCGGACGAGGCCGGGGAGGCGCTGCGGGCGTGGTGGGGAGCCCCGGAGGGCGCCGTACCCGGGCGGCTGCGGGCCGGGCGCGCGCCGGCGCCGGAGTGCGAGGCCGAGCGCGGGCACCGGCCGGTGGACCAGGGGCGCGGCGAGGCGCAGGACGTCCCGGCGATGGTCGCCGAGCTGGAGCGGTGCTGGGTGGACCGGCGCTGGTGCGGCCCGGCCGTCCTCGCGCGCGGTTTGACGCGGTTCGGGCCGGACGCCGCCGACGCCGTCTCCCTGCTGCGCCGGTTCTGGCTCTGCACCCCGCACTCGTACGAGCGCCCGGCCTACCTGGAGGCGCTGGCGGCCATCGGTTCGGCGGGAACGGCGGAGGCGTACGCGGAGTCGCTGTGGGACTGCGAAGCGCGAGCGCGTCTCCTCGGGGTCGAGCACGCCCCCGATCGGCCCGAGGTGAGGGCTCGTCTGGCCTGTCTGCGGGACGACCCGATGGAGGCGCCGGCGGTCGGGAGGGCCGCCGGGGCGCGGCTTTGCAGGCCCCGGCCCGGGGAGGCGTCGGCCACGCGGGGAAAGCCCGTTCGAAGCGAGCTAGAGTAGGCGGGTGAGCGTGTGAGCGATGGTCCGGACTCCGTGAGGCGGTCCGGGCCACCTCCATTTCCAGGGTGTTTCCCCCTGTGACCTGCACGTTCGCCGGCCCGCCAGACCAGCACCAGAGCCTCCGGAGGCCCCGCCTTGAGCGACCAGCCGTTCGCGCACCTGCACGTCCACACCGAGTACTCGATGCTGGACGGTGCCGCCCGGCTGAAGCAGATGTTCAAGGAGGTCGAGCGTCTGGGCCAGACCCATGTCGCCATGACCGACCACGGCAACATGTACGGCGCCGCCGAGTTCCACCGCCAGGCCACCGACGCGGGCATCACCCCCGTCATCGGCATCGAGGCGTACGTGGCGCCGGAGTCCCGCTCCAACACCAAGCGCATCCTGTGGGGCCAGCCGCACCAGAAGCGGGACGACGTCTCCGCGTCCGGCGCGTACACCCACAAGACCATCTGGGCCCGGAACAAGGAGGGCCTGCACAACCTCTTCAAGCTGACCTCGCGCTCCTACGCGGAGGGCTGGCTGGTGAAGTGGCCCCGGATGGACAAGGAGCTGATCTCCGAGCTGTCCGGCGGCCTGATGGCCACCACGGGCTGCCCGTCCGGCGAGGTGCAGACCCGCCTGCGCCTCGGCCAGTTCGACGAGGCCGTGCAGTCGGCCGCCGACTACCAGGACATCTTCGGCAAGGAGAACTACTTCCTGGAGCTGATGGACCACGGCCTCGACATCGAGAAGCGGGTCCGCGACGGGCTGCTGGAGATCAGCAGGAAGCTGAACATCCCCCCGGTCGTCACCAACGACTCGCACTACACCACCGAGGCCGACGCCGGCGCGCACGACCTGCTGCTCTGCGTCCAGACCGGCAAGAACCTCTCCGACCCGGACCGCTTCCGCTTCGACGGCACCGGCTACTACATCAAGTCCGCCGCCGAGATGTACGCGCTGGACTCCTCGGACGCCTGGCAGGAGGGCTGCCGCAACAGCCAGCTCCTCGTCGCCTCCCGCGTCGACACCGAGGGCATGTTCAAGTTCAAGAACCTGATGCCCCGCTTCCCCATCCCGGAGGGCTTCGAGTCCGAGGCGGACTTCTTCAGGTCCAAGGTCTGGGAGGGCATGGACTGGCGCTTCCCGGGCGGGTACGACGAGGAGCACAAGAAGCTCGCCGAGTACGAGATGGACACCATCATCCAGATGGGGTTCCCGGCGTACTTCCTCGTGGTGGCCGACTTCATCATGTGGGCCAAGAGCCAGGGCATCGCGGTCGGCCCCGGCCGTGGTTCGGCGGCCGGCTCGCTGGTCGCGTACGCGATGGGCATCACCGACCTCGACCCGATCCCGCACGGCCTGATCTTCGAGCGCTTCCTCAACCCCGAGCGCATCTCCATGCCCGACGTCGACATCGACTTCGACGAGCGCCGGCGCGGTGACGTGATCCGCTACGTGACGGAGAAGTGGGGCTCCGACAAGGTCGCCATGATCGTCACGTACGGCACCATCAAGGCGAAGGCCGCCATCAAGGACTCCTCGCGCGTCCTCGGCTACCCCTACGCGATGGGCGACCGGATCACCAAGGCGATGCCGCCGGACGTCATGGGCAAGGGCATCCCGCTGTCCGGCATCACGGACAGCAGCCACCCGCGCTACAGCGAGGCCGGCGAGATCCGCGGCCTGTACGAGAGCGACCCGGACGTCCGGAAGGTCATCGACACCGCGCGCGGCATCGAGGGCCTGATCCGTCAGCCCGGTGTGCACGCGGCGGGCGTCATCATGTCCGCCGAGCCGCTGACCGACCACATCCCGGTCTGGACCCGGCACACCGACGGCGTCACCATCACGCAGTTCGACTACCCGACTTGTGAGGGCCTCGGCCTCCTCAAGATGGACTTCCTCGGCCTGCGCAACCTGACGATCATGGACGACGCCGTCAAGGCGATCGAGAAGAACAAGGGCATCAAGATCAACCTGCTTGATCTGCCCCTGGACGACAAGCCGACCTACGAACTCCTCGCCCGCGGCGACACGCTCGGTGTCTTCCAGCTCGACGGCGGCCCCATGCGCTCGCTGCTGCGCCTGATGAAGCCCGACAACTTCGAGGACATCTCCGCCGTCCTCGCGCTGTACCGCCCGGGCCCGATGGGCGTCAACTCCCACACGAACTACGCGCTGCGCAAGAACGGGCAGCAGGAGATCACCCCGATCCACCCGGAGCTGGAGAAGCCCCTGGAGGAGGTGCTCCGGCCGACGTACGGCCTGATCGTCTACCAGGAGCAGGTGCAGAAGGCCGCCCAGATCCTCGCCGGCTACTCGCTCGGCCAGGCGGACCTGCTGCGCCGGGCCATGGGCAAGAAGAAGAAGGAGATCCTGGAGGCGGAGTTCGTCCCCTTCCGGAAGGGCTGCCGCGAGCGCGGCTACTCCGACGCGGCCATCCAGGCCGTGTGGGACGTCCTCGTCCCCTTCTCCGGCTACGCGTTCAACAAGGCGCACACCGCCGGGTACGGGCTGGTCTCGTACTGGACGGCCTACCTCAAGGCCAACTACCCGGCCGAGTACATGTCCGGCCTGCTCACGTCCGTCAAGGACGACAAGGACAAGTCGGCGGTGTACCTCAACGAGTGCCGCAAGATGGGCATCCAGGTGCTGCCGCCGGACGTCAACGAGTCGGACTCGGACTTCACCCCGCACGGTGACACCCTGGTCCGGTTCGGCCTCACCGCCATCCGCAACGTCGGCGGCCCGGTCGTCGACTCGATGATCCGGACCCGCAAGGCGAAGGGGAAGTTCTCCTCCTTCCCCGACTTCCTGGACAAGGTGGAGTCGGTGGTCTGCAACAAGCGGACCGTCGAATCGCTGATCAAGGCCGGCGCCTTCGACTCGCTCGGGCACACCCGCAAGGGCCTCAGCGCGCAGTTCGAGCCGATGATCGACAACGTCGTCGGCGTGAAGCGCAAGGAGGCCGAGGGGCAGTTCGACCTGTTCGGCGGCGACGCCACGGCCGACGAGCCGAGCTTCGGACTCGACGTCGTCTTCTCCGACGAGGAGTGGGAGAAGTCCTTCCTGCTCGCCCAGGAACGGGAGATGCTCGGCCTGTACGTCTCCTCGCACCCGCTGCACGGCATCGAGCACGTGCTCGCCGACAAGTCGGACTGCGCCGTCGCCGACCTCGCGGAGCGGCCGGACGGGACGATCGTCACCATCGGCGGCATCATCTCGGGCCTGCAGCGGAAGATGACCAAGCAGGGCAACGCCTGGGCCATCGCGACGGTCGAGGACCTGGCGGGCTCGATCGACTGCATGTTCTTCCCCGCGAGCTACCAGCTCGTGTCCTCCCAACTCGTCGAGGACGCCGTGGTGTTCGTACGCGGCAAGCTCGACAAGCGGGAGGACGTGCCACGGCTGATGGGCATGGAGCTGTCCGTCCCCGACCTGTCGAACGCGCACGCCGATGCGCCGATCACCATCAACATCCCGAGCGGGAAGATCACGCCGCCGCTGGTCGCCCGGCTCGCCGAGGTGCTGGGCAGCCACCGGGGCACGACCGAGGTGCGGGTGCGGCTGGAGAGCCGCGACAAGACGACGGTGCTGCGGCTGGACCGGCACCGGGTGAAGTCCGACCCGGCGCTGTTCGGGGACCTGAAGCAGCTGCTCGGGCCGAGCTGTCTGGCGGTCTGACGCAGGACGCGGCCGGTCTTCGAGGCCGGGTGCGGGTGGGTTGCCATCCCGCTTCGCGAAGTTCCCCGTGCCCCTTCGGGCGCGGGGAACTTTCGTTGGGGGAGCGGGCGGGAAGGGGAGGCGGGCGGCCGGGGCTCAGGAGTCGCTGCCCAGGCCCGGCGGCACGGCGGTGTGGAGGGCCGAGACGAACGCGGAGATGGCGGGGTGGGAGCCGGCGCCCGCCCTGAACGCGACGCGGGTGCGGCGGTACATGGGGAGGCGGGTGAGGACGACGCCGGGCGGGGGCTGGGCGGCGCCGAGGTGGGGGACCAGGGCGACGCCCTGGCCGGCGGCGACCAGGGCCAGCACGGTGGTGAAGTCGTCGATCCGGTGCCGGATCCGGGGCGCGAAGCCCGCCGACTCGCAGGCGCGGACGGCCATGGTGTGGCAGAGCGTGCCGGGCGGGGACGTGATCCACGGCGCGCCGCGCTGCTCGGCGACCGTGCCGGGGGTGCGGGCGGCCAGGTACATGGGCTCGGTGAAGACCGGGCGGGTCGCCGCGAGGCCGGGCTCCGGGTCGGTCGGGACGAGGTCGTACTCGTGCACCAGCGCCACGTCCAACTCGCCCGCGCGCAGGGCCGCGCCGACGGCCGCCGGGTCCACCTCGGTGACCATCGGTTCCAGCCCCGGGTGCCAGCCGGCCAGTTCGGCGAGCACCGCGGGGATGACGGCGCGGGCCGCGGAGGGATAGGTGCCGATCCGCAGTGGGCCGACCAACCCCCGCTTGGCGTGGGCGAGTTCGGCGCCCGCCTGCTCCAGCAGGGCGAGTACGGACTCGGCGTGCCGGACCAGGTTGCGCCCGGCCGGCGTGAGGGCGACCCGCCGGCCGGTGCGCTCCAGCAGCGGGACGCCCGCCTCCTTCTCCAGGACGGACAACTGCTGGGACACCGCCGAGGGGCTGAAGGACAGCGCCTCGGCGACGGCCGCGATGGTGCCGAGGTGGGCGAGTTCGCGCAGCAGGCGCAGGCGTCGGACGTCGAGCATCAGCCCAGCCTAGGCGGGCATCTGCTTGGGCATCGACTTGAGCATCGGCTCAGCTTACGAGAAGCGTCGGAAAGGTGAACTGGACCCGGCGCGTCCGTCGGCCGCAGGATCGCAGGCATGGAACTCAAGGGCATCTACGTCCCCCTGGTCACCCCCTTCGCCGCCGACGGCTCGGTCGCGCTGGACGCGCTGGAGAAGCTCGCGCACGACGTCCTCGACGCCGGCGCGGCCGGACTGGTCGCGCTCGGCACCACCGGCGAGCCGGCCGCGCTGACCGCCGAGGAACGGGACGCGGTGGTGGACGTCGCCGCGGCCGCCTGCGCCGCGCGCGGGGCGCAGCTGATCGTCGGCGCCGCGGGCGGCGACACCCGGGCGACCGCCGAGGCGCTGGCCGGGCTCGGGGCGAGGGTGCCGCGGGCCGCGGCCGCGCTGGTCACCGTCCCGTCGTTCGTCCGGCCCGGCGAGGCGGGCACGGTCGCGCACTTCCGGGCGCTGGCCGCGAGCAGCCCGCTGCCGCTGCTCGTCTACCACATCCCGTACCGCACCGGGCAGCAGCTCTCCACCGCCGCGCTGCGCGAACTCGCCGCGATCGACGGGGTGGTGGGCGTCAAGTACGCGACGGGCGGGCTGGACCTGACGGCGGCCGAACTGCTCGCCGACACCCCCGAGGGGTTCGCGTTCCTCACCGGCGAGGACGCCTTCCTCCCGCCGATGCTGGCGCTCGGCGCGGCCGGGGGCATCCTCGCCTCCGCCCACCTGGCCACCGGCCGGTTCGTCGAGCTGGCGCAGGCCTGGCAGGCCGGGGACGTCGACCTCGCGCGGGCGCTCGGGCACCGGCTGACCGGCCTGGCGCTGGCCGCGTTCGCGGCGCCGAACCCGGCGGTCACCAAGGGCGTGCTGCACGCCCAGGGCCGGATCCCGACGCCGGACGTGCGGCTGCCGCTGCTGCCGGCGGGCCGGGCCGAGGTGGACGCCGCGTCGGCACTGGTGAGTGGTCTGGACCACTAGGGGTTGTCCGGGCCCGCTCTCACACCGTGGAACACCCGGTCGTACCACGCCCGTGACAAGGCATGATGGGCAGAGTGCGGCTGTGAACAGCACCATTCAGAGGAGTAGTCGGAATGAAGATCGGCATTGTCGGTGCCACCGGCCAGGTCGGCGGCGTGGTCCGCGAGATCCTGGCGGAGCGCAGCTTTCCGGTGGAGCAGCTGCGGCTGTTCGCCTCGGCCCGCTCGGCCGGGCGCACCCTGCCCTGGCAGGGCACCGAGGTCACCGTCGAGGACGCGGCCACGGCCGACTACACCGGCCTGGACATCGTGATCTTCTCGGCCGGCGGCAGCACCTCCAAGGCGCTGGCCCCCAAGGCCGCCGCGGCCGGTGCCGTCGTCATCGACAACTCCTCCGCCTGGCGCCGCGACCCCGACGTGCCGCTGGTCGTCTCCGAGGTCAACCCCGAGGCCATCGCGGACCGCCCCAAGGGCATCATCGCCAACCCGAACTGCACCACCATGGCCGCCATGCCCGTGCTGCGCCCGCTGCACGAGGAGGCCGGCCTGGCCGCGCTCGTCGTCTCCACCTACCAGGCCGTCTCCGGCAGCGGCGTCGCCGGCGTCGCCGAGCTGCGGGACCAGGCCGCCAAGGTCATCGACGGCGCCGCCGCGCTCGCCCACGACGGCTCCGCGGTCGAGTTCCCCGAGCCCAAGGTGTACAAGCGCCCGATCGCCTTCAACGTGCTGCCGCTCGCCGGCTCCCTCGTGGACGACGGCTCCAACGAGACCGACGAGGAGCAGAAGCTCCGCCACGAGAGCCGCAAGATCCTCGGCATCCCGGAGCTGAAGGTCGCCGGCACCTGCGTGCGCGTCCCGGTGTTCTCCGGCCACTCGCTGCAGATCAACGCCCGCTTCGAGCGCCCGATCAGCCCCGAGCGCGCCGTCGAACTGCTCGCCGCCGCCCCCGGCGTCGAGCTGTCCGACATCCCCACGCCGCTGCAGGCCGCCGGCCGCGACCCGAGCTACGTCGGCCGGATCCGGGTGGACGAGACCGTGGAGAACGGCCTGTCGCTGTTCGTCTCGAACGACAACCTGCGCAAGGGCGCCGCGCTCAACGCCGTCCAGCTGGCCGAGCTGGTCGCCGCCGAACTCCGGGGCTGAGGCGCCGCGCCCGAGGACCCGACCGCAGGGCCCGAGGGCCGAAACGCCGCCGCGTGACCAGCAGGCGGGCTCCGTCGTTGTACGGGGCCCGCCTTCGCGTTCCGCGCGCTTCGTCGGGGCGGCTGTTGCGGGACCGGGACATCCGGCAAGGTTCGGCAGGCGAACCCCGGGTAAAAGGTGACCCAACGATCGGGCGACGACGGGGGCCCCTCACCTCTTGACGCCCGGACGGCGGGTGTGCCGCCCGCCCCAGTCGAGCCACCCCGCCGAATCCCGAGGGCAAGCGAAAAGAGGTGCGCGATGGACCGCTGTGTCGTCCTGGTGGACGCCGGATACCTGCTGGGCGCCGCCGCCAGCCTGCTCGCCGGGGATCCGTCCCGGTCCAAGGTCACGGTGAACCACACGGCCCTGATCGCAGCACTCCGCGAGCGCGCCGAGGCGGAGACCGGGCTGCCGCTGCTGCGCATCTACTGGTTCGACGCCGCGCCCGATCGGCGTCCGATGCCCGAGCACCGGCGGCTGCGCGTGCTGCCCCGGGTGACCGTACGGCTCGGCGCGCTCACCCGGGCCGAGGGGCGCTGGGTGCAGAAGGGCGTGGACGCCGCGATGCACGCCGAACTCTCCGAACTCGCCCGCAACCGGGCCTGCGCCGACGTCGTACTGATCACCGGGGACGGCGACCTGCTGCCCGGCATGATGACCGCCAAGGAACACGGCGTGGCCGTCCACCTGTGGGCGCTGCAGGCCGCCGACGGCGACTTCAACCAGTCCGAGGACCTGGTCGGCGAGGCGGACGAGCGCCGGGTGCTCGACCGGGAGTGGATCGAGGGGTCCTTCTCACTGCGCGACGCCGCCGCCCTGTTCCCGGCGCCCGGGGCCCGGCAGGAGATCGCCAAGATCCTCGCCGCCCCGCCGGCCGCTCCGCCCGCCCCGCTGCCGGGCGGGGTGCCGGCCGAGCCGGCGGTCCGTCCGGCAGCCGTCGCGCCGGCGGGCGCCGCCCCCGCCGCCAACGGGAGGCCGTCGGCGGCGACCGCGCTCAAGGTCGTCCCGACGCCCAAGGACCTGGCCGGGCGGCCCCCGTCGGTCACCCCGATCACCCCGGTGGCGAACGGGCACGGCGCCAACGGGACCGGCGTCGGCGGACCGGGCGCGAACGGCCACGTGGCCAACGGGCACGGCGCCAACGGCCACCCGGCGAACGGGCTCGCGGCGAACGGGCACACGGCCGTCGTGCAGGCCGGGCCGGTGCTGCGGTGGTCCTCCGACCGCGGCTGGGTGGACCGGCCCGCCCCCGAGCCCGCCGTCACCGCCGGCGACAACCTCCCCACGCTCGCCCAGCTCACCACCGCCGAACAGCGCTGGGCCGACCGCGAGGAGGACATCACCTCCATCGGCGGCGACGCCCACGAGGTCGGGCAGGTCTTCGCCCGCCGCTGGAGCGAGCGGATCGGCGACTCCGAACGGCTCACCGTGCTGTGGCCCGACTACCCGCGCATCCCGCACCGGGTCGACGGCGAACTGCTGCGCTACGCCGCCCGCTTCGGGCTGCTCGCGCACAAGGACGACCAGATCGACGAGCACGACCGCTACGCCATCCGGGCCGGCTTCTGGAAGGAGCTGGCGGCGCGGGTGCCCGGCGGATCGATGGTCGTCGACGACTGACCCGCCCGCCGGCGGGCCGCGACGGCGCCCCCGGCCACCCGCGACCGGGCCCCCTTGTCCGGTTCGCCCGGATGAGCGCGTAGAGTCGTCGGTCGTGAGTGAGACGGCCGGGCGAGCACCCGGGGAAACCCCGCCGTGCGTCGACGTGCGCGACCTGGTCAGGACCTACCGCAGCGGACGCGGCACGGCCGCCACCGAGATCCGGGCCAACGACGGGATCAGCCTGTCCGTCCGGCAGGGCGAGATCTTCGGGCTGCTCGGACCGAACGGCGCCGGGAAGTCGACGCTGGTCCGCCAGATCACCGGGCTGCTGCGCCCCGACTCCGGCTCCGTCGAGCTGCTCGGCCACGACATCGTGCGCCACCCCGAACGGGCCGCCCGGCTGCTCGGCTACCTCGGGCAGGAATCCACCGCGCTGGACGAGCTGACGGTGGCGCTGGCCGCCGAGACGACCGGGCGGCTGCGCGGGCTCAGCCGGGCGCAGGCCCGCGGCGCGGCGGCGGAGGTCCTGGCGGAACTCGGCCTGGAGCCGCTCGCCCAGCGGCCGCTCGCCAAGCTGTCCGGCGGGCAGCGGCGGCTCGCCTGCTTCGCGGCCACCCTGGTGGGGGACCGGCCGCTGCTCGTCCTGGACGAGCCGACCACCGGCATGGACCCCGTCGCCCGGCGGGCGGTGTGGGCCGCCGTCGACCGGCGGCGCGCCGAACGCGGGACCACGGTGCTGCTGGTCACCCACAACGTCATCGAGGCGGAGACCGTGCTCGACCGGGTCGCCGTGGTCGACGACGGCCGGGTGATCGCCTGCGACACGCCCGGCGGGCTCAAGGCGCTGGTGGACGGCGACGTCCGGCTCGACCTGGTCTGGCGGGACGAGGCGCCGGTCGGCGTGCCCGCCGTCGCCGCGCTGCGCGAGCGGGCCGAGTGCACCGGGCGCCGCTGGACCGTCCGCACCACCCCCGAGCAGGCCCGCGAACTGGTCGCCGCCGTCACCACCGGCCCCGCCTTCGCCGCGCTCGACGACTTCACCCTCGCCACGCCGAGCCTTGAGGACGCGTACCTCAAGCTGGGCGGCCGCCACGGAGGACTGGCCAAGTGACCCTGCTCTCGGCGCCCCCGCGGCCCGGCCGGACCTCCGCCGGGCCCGCTCCGCTCGCCCCCGCGGCCCGGCTGCTGCCGGCCCTCGCCGCCGTGTACCGGGCGCAGCTCGCCCGGGCGCGGGTGGCGCGGATCCCGCTGCTGTTCGTGGCCACCTTCCAGTCCGTCGGCATCCTGGTGATGATGCGGGGCGTCGTGGACGCCGGGCAGTCCTCGGCGGCGCGGTCGGTGGTCGCCGGGTCGAGCGTGCTGGTGGTGGCGTTCGTCGCGCTGAACCTGCTCGCCCAGTACTTCGGGAAGCTGCGGGCCACCGGAGGCCTCGACCACTACGCGACGCTGCCGGTGCCGCCGGCCTCGGTGGTCCTGGGGGCCGCCGCCGCGTACGCCTCGTTCACGCTGCCCGGGACGGTCCTCACGGCGGCGGTCGGCGCGGTCATGTTCGGGCTGCCGCTCGGGCAGCTGTGGGTGCTGCTGGCGGTGGTGCCGCTGGCGGGCGCCGCGCTGTCCGGGCTGGGGGCGGCCTGCGGGCTGCTGGCGCCGCGGCAGGAGATCGCCACGATGCTCGGGCAGCTCGGGATGTCGGCGGCCCTGCTGCTCGGCGTCCTGCCGGTCGACCACCTGCCGCAGCCGGTGCTGTGGCTGCGGGACCTGCTGCCGTCCACGTACGGGGTGGAGGCCTTCGCGCGGACGTTCACGCCCGACCCGGACTGGGCGATGGTGCTCGCGGACCTGGGGGTGTGCGCGGGCGTGGGCGTGGTGTCGCTGACCGTCGCCACGTGGGCGTACCGGCGCGCCGTCTCGCGGTAGGAGCCGCCCGGGCGGTGGGATCGTCCGGACCGCCGTCGTGAAACGATGGGGCCCGTGACCGTACCGAACACACCTCCGGATCCCGCCCGCACCGATCTGCAGGCGGTCCCGGACGCCGCGCCCGATCCGTTCGCGCCCCCGCAGGAGGCCCCGCCCGCCGCGCAGGGGCCCTCGCCGGTGCAGCGGCTGCTGCCGGAAGTGCGGGTCGGGGCGGGCGTGGTCGTCGCCTGTCTGCTGGTCGGGCTGGCACTGGCCGGGCTGTGGGTCTGGCTGGCGCCGAAGGTGCCGCTCGTCGTGGACGGTGACCGGATCCTCTACGTGGACCCCGAAGGGGAGCAGCGGGCCGGGGCCGACGCGGTGTTCGTGCTCCTCGGCCTGGGCGCCGGGATCCTGACCGCGCTCGGGGCCTTCCTGGTGACCCGGCGGCGCGGCGGCGGCATCGCGGTCGCGCTGGGGCTGACCGTCGGCGGGCTGCTCGGGTCGGTGGGTGCCTGGCGGATCGGGCGGTGGCTCGGGCCGAGCAACGACCTGATCGGGGAGGCCCGGCGGGTCGGCAACGGCGGGCACTTCGACGCGAGCATCGACCTGGGCGCGCTGGGCGCGCTGCTGGTGTGGCCGATGGCGGCGATGGTGGTGCTGCTGGCCCTGTCGGCGGCGTTCGGCAAGCGCGAGGAGGACCCGCCGCCGTACTGGGGTGCGCCGGCGGGGACGGCTCCGGTGGGCGCGGCTCCGGCGGAGCCCGAGGACCGAGTCTGAGGTTTTCGCGGTCTTCGGCCGTGGTTTTCTCGGCCGTGGTTTTCGGTGGCGGGGCGGAGGGTCGGTGGCCTGGTACGGGCCGCGGCCCTGCGCCCCGCCGTCGTTCTGCCCCGCGGTCGGTGCACCCTGCCCGGCCCTGCCCCGCCCCGGGCTCAGCGGGCGATGGTGGCGGTGCGGGCCTTGGTGAGGGCGATGAGGTCGGTCGGGGCCAGCTCCACTTCGAGGCCGCGGCGCCCCGCCGAGACGTAGACGGTCGGGTGCGTGAGCGCGCTCGCGTCGACGACGGTGCGCAGCGGGCGGCGCTGCCCCAGCGGGGAGATGCCGCCGAGGACGTAGCCGCTGCTGCGTTCGGCGGCCGCCGGGTCGGCCATGGTGGCGCGCTTGCCGCCGACGGCCGCCGCCAGGGCCTTGAGGTCGAGCCGACCGGCGACGGGGACGACGCCGACGGTGAGGGTGCCGTCCACGTCGGCCACCAGGGTCTTGAAGACCCGCTCGGCGGCCACCCCGAGGACCTCGGCCGCCTCGCCGCCGTAGGAGGCGGCGGCGGGGTCGTGGTCGTAGGCGTGCACGGTGAAGGGGACGGCGGCGGTCTCCAGGGCGACGGTGGCGGGTGTGCCGTGGCCGCCCTTCCTGCTCTTCCTGGCCATGCGGGGTCCGGGTTCAGTTGGGGCTGAAGGCCTGGCGGGTGAGGTCGACGGCGGGCAGCGACGGCAGCCAGCTGAGGACGGCGCTCTCGCGGCGCAGCAGGTCGAGTTCGACGCGCAGCCGCTGGGCGGTGTCGGGGCAGGCGAGCAGGCGCTGCTTGACCGGGGTCTCGAACACCGAGGCGGCGGCGACCAGGTAGGAGAGCACCTGTGGGTCGTCCGGGAGCTCCTGGCGGCCCACGGTGCTGGCCTCGCGGGCGCCGGCGAGGCGCGTCTGGTAGACCCGGAACGCCCGCTCGACCTCGGCGGCCAGGGCGCCGGAGCCCTCGCCGGGGAACTCCTCGATCGGCTCGATCTCGCCGGTCAGGTACGGGCCGGAGGCGTCCACCGAGCGGAGCGAGAACCGGGTGGTGCCGGTGACCAGCAGCTCGTAGCGGCCGTCCGGCTGGGGCTGGACGGAGGCGACGTCGGCGACGCAGCCGACGGGGAAGACCGCCTCCAGCGGGTCGCCGGTGGCGGTGCCGAGGCCGTCCAGTGGCCCGGCCGGGCCCTCCTCCGCCCGGACCGGGGAGAGCTCCCGGCCGTCCTTGATCGCGAGCACGCCGAACCGCCGGGGGGCGTCCTCGGACTGTTCGAGCAGATCGGCGACGAGACGGCGGTAGCGCTCCTCGAAGACGTTCAGGGGCAGCACCAGGCCCGGGTAGAGCACGGTGTTCAGCGGGAAGAGCGGAAGCCGTTCTGTCACGGCGGACAGCGTAGTTCCCCGGGACCGGGGGATGCCGCCGGGTTATCCGCGCTGGAGCATCCGGGTGGCCCCGGTGACGACGGTGGAGGCGAGCAGCCAGCCGATGACGACCAGCCCGGCGGAGATCCACTGGGCGAGGCCGCCCGGGTTCCAGCCGCCCTGGTTGAGGTCCACGATCGGCAGCAGCCGGTCGAGGGTGTACAGCACCGGGTTCCAGTGCGGGCGTTCGTCGGCCTTGAGCGGCTCCAGCGGGTGGGTGGCGAACCAGACGCTGCCGAGCATCCAGGCGAGCAGCAGCCACAGGCCCGCGCGGCCCGGGCGGTAGCCGTAGCCGACGGTGACGTCCTGGACGGCGCCCCAGACCCGGGCGGGCAGCGGCAGCGTCCGGCGGCGCCGGCGCTGCTTGGCGTACAGCACCTCGCGGGCGTCGTCGTCGGCGCCGTCGCGGCGCAGGGCGGCGGCCAGCTGCTCGTAGGACTCCGGCTGGAAGTCCACCGAGGAGCCCTCCAGCCAGGCGATCCGCTCCTGGATGGTGAAGACGGTCATCGGGCGCAGGTTCTCGTACACGAAGCCGGTGAGGCCCAGGTGCCTGCCGAGCGGCCAGGCCTGCGGGGCGTCGACCAGGTTGCCGACCCGGGCGCGGGAGAGCGAGACGGTGCCGGTGGGCCGGAACCGGCAGGTGAAGCGCAACTCGGGGGTGTGGATGCGGCGCAGGGAGAGCTCGTCGTCACCCTCAAGGTGGAATTCGCCGGAGATCAGGCAGGCTCCCTCGAAGCGGGAGTCGGACAGCCGCACCCGGCCGAAGGCGCGGAACGGGGTGACGGGGCCGTCGGGCGGCGGCACCTGGCCGTAGCCGGAGCCGTAGTAGCCGCGGGAGCCGGCCCAGCCCTGGTCGGCGGAGCCGGTCAGGTACAGGGTGTGGCCGACGGTGACCCGGACGGCGTTGAGGCAGGTGTCGTTGTGCTGCCGGTCGGCCCGCAGTTGGGCGCCGCGGAGCGAGAGCCGTCCGCCTATCCGGGCCGTGCGGATGCTCAACTCACCTGTGGTCTCCAGCCGTTCGGCCTCGAAGTCCTGGTGGACGGTGATCCCGTCGGCGGAGACGGCACGGCCGTGGCGGTCGCCGCCGACGACGGACTGGTTGAGCAGCAGGTCGGTGCCGATCCGGGCGTCGGTGAGCCGGATGCCGTCGGGCAGGCGGCAGCGGGCGATGTGGAGGTCGCCGGTGGTGGAGAGCCGGGAGGCCTCCAGGCGGGGGATCAGGCAGTTCAGGAAGCGCAGGGTGGAGACCGCCGCCTCGGAGATGAGGACCTTGTGCTCGAAGCGGCAGTCGTGGAGTTCGACGTAGTCGCCGATGGCGGCGCCGGCCAGGTTGAGCGCGCCGGTGACCAGCGCGCCGCTGAGCCGCAGCGAGGCGACCCGCCCGGGGGCGGGCTCCGGGCGGACCAGCAGCAGGTGGGCGAGCACGTCGGCGCGGACCGTCCGCCGGGCGCCCCAGACGGCGTCGCCGAAGGGGTCGTCGGTGCCGGCTTCGCCACTGCGGAGGTCGAGGACCTGGCCCTGGTGGTAGGCCTCCCAGAGCTCACGCTCGGTATCGGTCCAGCCCTCTGGAGCGCGCTCCGCCATGGTTTTCCCGTCCCCCCGGTCGTCTCGCCTTTCGTATCACGGACTGAAATGCGGGACCAGCGGTTCCGGCCACTCCTTACACTGGGTGGCGTGATCTCTCGAATCGACCTCCGCGGCTCGCTGGACGACCCGCGTGACCTGCTGCCCCGTGCCGACTTCGACGTCGCGGCCGCCCTGGAGAAGGTGCGGCCGATCGCGGAGGACGTACGCCATCGCGGGGTCGCGGCGCTGATCGAGATCACCGAGCGCTTCGACGGCGTCCGCCTGGAGTCCACCCGGGTGCCGGCCGGGCAGCTGACCGAGGCCCTGGAGACGCTGGACCCGAAGGTGCGGGCCGCCCTGGAGGAGTCGATCCGCCGGGCCCGCACCGTGCACGCGGACCAGCGCCGCACCGGGCACACCACCCAGGTCGTACCGGGCGGCACGGTCACCCAGCGCTGGGTGCCGGTCGAGCGGGTCGGCCTGTACGTGCCCGGCGGGCTGGCCGTCTACCCGTCCTCCGTGGTGATGAACGTGGTGCCGGCCCAGGAGGCGGGCGTGCGGGGCATCGCCGTCACCTCCCCGCCGCAGAAGGCCTTCGGCGGCCGCGTCCACCCGACGATCCTGGCCGCCTGCGCGCTGCTCGGCGTCGACGAGGTCTACTGCGTCGGCGGCGCCCAGGCGGTCGCGATGTTCGCCCTCGGCACCGAGGAGTGCGAGCCGGTCACCATGGTCACCGGCCCCGGCAACATCTACGTGGCCGCCGCCAAGCGCTACTTCGCCGGCCGGATCGGCATCGACTCCGAGGCCGGCCCGACCGAGATCGCCGTCCTCGCCGACGACAGCGCACTGCCCTCCGACGTCGCCGCCGACCTGATCAGCCAGGCCGAACACGGCCCCACCTCCGGCTCGGTGCTGGTCACCGACTCCCCGGCACTCGCCGACGCCGTCGAGGCCGAACTCGCCGTCCAGGTCGCCAGGACCAAGCACGGCCAACGGGTGGCCGAGGCGCTGGGCGGCAAGCAGTCCGGCATCATCCTGGTCGACGACCTGACGCAGGGCCTCGCCGTCGTCAACGCCTACGCGGCCGAACACCTGGAGATCCAGACCCGCGACCCGCACGCGGTGGCCGCCCGGGTCGTCAACGCGGGCGCGGTCTTCATCGGCCGCTGGACCCCCGTCTCGCTGGGCGACTACGCGGCCGGCTCCAACCACGTGCTGCCCACCGGCGGCTGCGCCTGCCACTCCTCCGGACTGTCGGTGCAGACCTTCCTGCGCGGCGTCCAGGTCGTCGAGTACGACCGGGACGCGCTGGCGGACGTCGCCGCGCACGTCGTCAACCTGGCCGACGCCGAGGACCTGCCCGGCCACGGCGACGCGATCAAGGCACGCTTCGACTGGACGGTGCCCGGCTCATGACACGCATCGACGACCTGCCCATCCGGGACGAACTGCGCGGCCAGTCCCCGTACGGCGCGCCCCAGCTCGCCGTGCCCGTCCAACTGAACACCAACGAGAACCCGTACCCGCTCCCCGAGGAGCTGGTGGCCCGGATCGCCGAACGCGTCGCCGAAGCCGCCCGCGGCCTGAACCGCTACCCAGACCGGGACGCGGTCGAACTGCGCGAAGGCCTCGCCGCGTACCTCGGCAAGACCACCGGCTTCCCGCTCGGCCGCGAACAGGTGTGGGCCGCCAACGGCTCCAACGAAGTGCTCCAGCAACTGCTGCAGACCTTCGGCGGCCCCGGCCGCACCGCGATCGGCTTCGAGCCCTCGTACTCGATGCACGCGCTGATCTCCCGGGGCACCGGCACCGCCTGGATCTCCGGCCCGCGCAACGGCGACTTCACCATCGACGTCGACGCCGCCGAAGCCGCGATCGCCGAACACCGGCCCCACGTGGTCTTCATCTGCTCGCCGAACAACCCGACCGGCACCGCCGTCGCCGCCGACACCGTCCTGCGGCTGTACGAGGCCGCGCAGGCCGCCCGGCCCAGCCTGGTCGTCGTGGACGAGGCGTACGTCGAGTTCTCGCACCGGCCCTCACTGCTGCCGCTGATCGACGGCCGCCCCCACCTGGTCGTCAGCCGCACCATGTCCAAGGCCTTCGGCGCGGCCGGGCTGCGCCTGGGCTACCTGGCCGCCGACGCGGCCGTCGTCGACGCCGTCCAGCTGGTGCGCCTGCCCTACCACCTGTCCGCCGTCACCCAGGCCACCGCGCTGGCCTGCCTGGAGCACACCGACACCCTGCTCGGGTACGTCGGCCGGCTCAAGGCGGAACGCGACCGGCTGGTCGAGGCGCTGCGCGCACTCGGCCTGGACGTCACCGACTCGGACGCCAACTTCGTCCAGTTCGGCCGCTTCGACGACACCCACGCCGTCTGGCAGGCCATCCTCGACCAGGGCGTCCTGGTCCGCGACAACGGCGTACCCGGCCGGCTGCGCGTGACCGCCGGCACGCCCGCCGAGAACGACGCCTTCCTGGCCGCCGTCCGCGCCGCCCTCCCGCCCGCCCCCACCCTTGATCGAGCGCGCTCCGCGCGAGCTGCCAGTCAGGAGCTGTAACCCCCATGTCCCGCATCGGACGCGTCGAGCGCACCACCAAGGAGACCGCCGTCCTGGTCGAGATAGACCTCGACGGCACCGGCAAGACCGACATCTCCACCGGCGTCGGCTTCTACGACCACATGCTCGACCAGCTCGGCCGGCACGGCCTGTTCGACCTCACCGTCAAGACCGACGGCGACCTGCACATCGACACCCACCACACCATCGAGGACACCGCCCTCGCGCTCGGCGCCGCCTTCAAGCAGGCCCTCGGCGACAAGGTCGGCATCTACCGCTTCGGCAACTGCACGGTGCCGCTGGACGAATCGCTCGCCCAGGTCACCGTCGACCTCTCCGGCCGGCCCTACCTGGTGCACACCGAGCCCGAGACCATGGCGCCGATGATCGGCAGCTACGACACCACGATGACCCGGCACATCCTGGAGTCCTTCGTGGCCCAGGCGCAGATCGCCCTGCACGTCCACGTGCCGTACGGGCGCAACGCCCACCACATCGTGGAGTGCCAGTTCAAGGCGCTGGCCCGGGCGCTGCGCTACGCCGCCGAGCGCGACCCGCGCGCGGCCGGCATCCTCCCCTCGACCAAGGGTGCGCTGTGAACAACACCGCGATGATCCTCATCTTCGTCGGCCTCTTCCTGGCCGGCGGGGTGATCTCCTTCTGGAAGCAGAAGCACTCGAAGAGCGTCATCCTGGTGCTGGCCTTCGGCGCCGTGATGTGCCTGGCCTCCGGCCTCATGCGCCTGTGACGGCCGCCGTCCTGTGACCCACCGTCCTGTGACACCCGCCGTCCTGTGACACCCGCCGTAGAGAGACTGGGCACCTGAACATGGGCAAGAACGTCGTCGTCCTCGACTACGGCTCCGGCAACCTCCGCTCCGCGCAGCGGGCCCTGGAACGGACCGGGGCGAACGTCACCGTCAGCGCCGACTACGACACCGCGATGGCCGCGGACGGCCTGCTCGTCCCCGGCGTGGGCGCCTTCGAAGCCTGCATGCGCGGCCTCAGGTCCGTCCGCGGGGACTGGATCATCGACCGCCGCCTCGCCGGCGGCCGCCCGGTCATGGGCATCTGCGTCGGCATGCAGATCCTCTTCGAGAAGGGCGTCGAGCACGGCGTGGAGACGGCCGGCTGCGACGAGTGGCCGGGCACCGTCGAACCGCTGGAAGCCCCCGTCATCCCGCACATGGGCTGGAACACCGTGGACGTCCCCGAAGGCAGCCGGATGTTCGCCGGCCTCGACCCGGAGACCCGCTTCTACTTCGTGCACTCCTACGGGGTGCGGCACTGGCAGCTGGAAACCCACAGCGCGCGGATCAACCCGCCGCTGGTCACCTGGGCCACGCACGGGCAGCCGTTCGTCGCCGCCGTCGAGAACGGCCCGCTGTGGGCCACCCAGTTCCACCCCGAGAAGTCCGGCGACGCCGGCGCCGCCCTGCTGACCAACTGGGTCACCACCCTCTGACTGTCTGAGAGCTGGTTCTGATGAGCCTTGAACTGCTGCCCGCCGTCGACGTCCGGGACGGCCAGGCCGTCCGCCTGGTCAAGGGCGCCTCCGGCACCGAGACCTCCTTCGGCGAGCCGCTCGCCGCCGCCCTCGCCTGGCAGCACGCCGGCGCCGAGTGGCTGCACCTGGTCGACCTCGACGCCGCCTTCGGCACCGGCTCCAACTACGAGCTGCTGCGCGACGTCACCGGCCGGCTGGACATCAAGGTCGAACTCTCCGGCGGCATCCGCGACGACGAGTCGCTCGCCCGCGCCCTCGCCACCGGCTGCACCCGGGTCAACCTCGGCACCGCCGCCCTGGAAGCCCCCGAGTGGGTCGCCAAGGCCATCGCCGAACACGGCGACAAGATCGCCGTCGGCCTGGACGTCGTCGGCACCACCCTGCGCGGCCGCGGCTGGACCCGCGACGGCGGCCAGCTCTTCGACGTCCTGGCGCGCCTCGACCAGGAAGGCTGCGCCCGCTACGTCGTCACCGACGTCAACCGCGACGGCACCCTGACCGGCCCCAACCTGCAGCTGCTGCGCGATGTCTGCGCCGCCACCGACCGCCCGGTCGTCGCCTCCGGCGGCGTCTCCTCCCTGGACGACCTGCGCGCCATCGCCACGCTCGTCGGCCAGGGTGTCGAGGGCGCCATCGTGGGCAAGGCACTCTACGAGCAGAAGTTCACCCTCGAAGAGGCCCTGGAGGCGGTTTCAGGATGACGGATGGTCGGATCGTACGCGGCCGGATCAGCGGATCCTCCCCCTGGGAGGACCAGTTCGGCTACTCCCGGGCCATCGCCGCCGGCGACCACGTGCACGTGGCCGGCTCCACCGCCTGGGTGGACGGCCGCATCGAGCACGAGGGCGACCCGTACCGGCAGACCCTCGCCGCGTTCGGCGTGGGGCTCAAGGCCCTGGCCGCGTACGGCCTGACCACGGACGACGTGGTCCGCACCCGGATGTACATCACCCACGTCCGCGACGCCGACGAGGTGGGCCGCGCCCACCGCGAACTCTTCGACGCCGTACGCCCGGTGGCCACCATGGTGGTGGTCGACGGACTGATCGACTCCCGGATGATGGTCGAGATCGAGCTCGACGCGTACCGCTCCGGGCTGGCAAAGACCCTGGAAGGCCAACAGCCGTGACCCTCGCCGTACGAGTCATCCCCTGCCTGGACGTCGACGCCGGGCGGGTGGTCAAGGGCGTCAACTTCCAGAACCTGCGCGACGCCGGCGACCCGGTCGAGATGGCCAAGCTCTACGACGCCGAGGGCGCCGACGAACTCACCTTCCTCGACATCACCGCCTCCTCCGGCGACCGCGAGACCACCTACGACGTGGTCCGCCGCACCGCCGAACAGGTCTTCATCCCGCTCACCGTCGGCGGCGGCATCCGCGCCGTCGACGACGTCGACAAGCTGCTGCGCGCGGGCGCCGACAAGGTGGGCGTCAACACGGCGGCCATCGCCCGCCCCGAACTCGTCCGGGAGATCGCCCATCGGTTCGGCCGGCAGGTGCTGGTGCTCTCGGTCGACGCCCGGCGCTGCCCGCCCGGCACCGCGACGCCGTCCGGCTTCGAGGTCACCACCCACGGCGGACGCCGGGGCACCGGCCTCGACGCCGTCGAATGGGCCGGCCGCGCCGCCGAACTGGGCGCCGGAGAGATCCTGCTCAACTCGATGGACGCGGACGGCACCAAGGACGGCTACGACCTGGAGATGATCCGGGCCGTCCGCAAGGCCGTCTCCGTGCCGGTCATCGCCTCCGGCGGAGCGGGCAAGCTCGCCGACTTCCCGCCGGCCGTCGACGCGGGCGCGGACGCCGTCCTCGCCGCCAGCGTCTTCCACTTCGGCGACCTGCGGATCGGCGAGGTCAAGGGCGCGCTGCGGGAGGCCGGACACCCGGTGCGGTGAGACGTTTCCGCTGCCTGCGAGAGGGCCCGCCGATCCCCGGCGGGCCCCCTCGCATGCCGGGGCCCCCTCTCGTGCTGCGGGCCCTCCGGTGAGCTCAGGACTGCCGCGGCTCACCCTTGATCAGGGCGAACGGGGCGCCGTTCGGATCCGCCAGCCAGGCGATCCGGCCGACGTTCGGGACGTCCTCGGCGGGCATCATCACCGAACCGCCGGCCGCCGTCGCCCTGGCGACCACCGCATCCACGTCGGAGACCGCGAAGTACGGCGTCCAGGCGGAGGGCTGCTCCGGCGACATGGTCGGGGCGATACCGCCGAAACTGGTGGCCTGCTGGTCGCCCGCGGCGGTGGAGAGCACCCGGTAGGTCATGCCCGGGGACGGCTCGAAGTTCTCCACCCGCCAGCCGAACAGCTTCTCGTAGAAGGCGAAGGCGACCTCCGCGCCGGAGGTGTGCAGCTCCGACCAGACCAGGGAGCCGTCCTCGGAGACGACGTCCAGACCCGTGGTACCCCCGGCCTGCCAGACGGCGAAATCGGCGCCGTGCGGATCGGTGAGCGCGGCGAACCAGCCCTCCTGCATGACGTCCGTCGGCGGCACCCGGACCGTCGCGCCGGCCTGCTCGGCGGCCTTCACGGTGGCGCCCACGTCCTCGGTGCGGAAGTACGTCGTCCACGCGGACCGGGCCCCCTCGTCGAGGCGGCCGATCGCGCCGACGGTCTTCCCGTTCAGCTGGAGGAAACCGTAGCCGCCGGCGTCGGGAACCTCCTGGAAGGTCCAGCCGAAGACCTTGCCGTAGAAGTCGGCGGTGGCCGGGATGTCCGGGGTGCCGAGATCGATCCAGCAGGGGGAGCCGGTGGGGAAGTCGGTGGTCAGCATGGCGTGGTGCCCCTTCGACGGAGAGTGACCGGGGCGGTTCCGTCGGGCGCGCGCACGCCCCCGCCCCGGCCACCTGCGAGTCTGCCCCCGGGCACCGACATCCGCAGCCGGAACGCGCCTGACCGGCGGGTGGCCCGGCTGCGCGCGGCCCGCTCGGTCCAGGGCTGCGGGCCGTCTGCGGCGGCTCCGGCCGCCTACAACCAGCCGCGCTGCGCCGCCTTGAGACCGGCCTCGAAGCGGCTGGCGGCGTCGAGCCGCTCCATGAGGGCGGACATCTGGCGGCGCACGGTGCGCACCGAGATGCCGAGCCGCTTGCCGGCGGCCTCGTCGGTCAGGCCCGTCCCGAGCAGCCGGAGCAGGTCGCGTTCGGCCGGGGTGAGGCCGGTGTCGTGGTGGGTGGGCTGGTCGGCGCCGAGCGGCACGGCGGTGGACCAGGCCTGTTCGAACAGGGCGACGAGCGAGGCGACCAGCCCCGGCTCGCTGGTGCAGAGCGCCCCGAGCTTGGTCTGCGTCGGGTCGATCGGGACGACGGCGGTGCGCCGGTCGAAGACCAGCAGGCGGGGCGGCAGCAGGGGAGCCGTCCGCACCTGGCCGCCGAGCCCGGTGAGCCACTGGGCGTACGCGTGGGTGGCCTGGTCGTTGCGGACGCTGTCCTGGTAGAGCGTGCGCATGGCGACGCCGCGCTCCAGCGCGTCCTGGTCGAGCGGGCGGGCGGCGTCCATGCTGGCCTGGGACTGCGCCCCGCCCGAGATCGCGGCGAGGAACTCCTCCCGGAGGTCACGCGCGAGCATCTCGAGTTTGGCCTGGATCGCGTCCATCCCGACCAGGCGCTCGGTGGCGTCCGAGGTGGTGTTGGGCACCAGGTCCGCGTAGGCGGCGACGGCCCGGGCCACGGCGGCCTTGCTGGCGGCCAGCTCCTGCTGGCGGCGGGCGAGGTCGTCCTCCTGGCGGCGGATGACGGCCTCCAGACCGACCGCCGGGCTGACCGGGCGCAGCGCGCCGGAGACCTCCTGGGAGGGCCGCAGCAGCGTGAGGTCGGCGAGTTGGTCGAGGGCTTCTCTGACGCCGGTCTCGGAGAAGCCGAGCCGGCGGCACAGGTCGGTGATCCCGCACCCTGGCTCGACCAACAGGGCCGCGTAGACGGCCTCCGCGGTCGGGTCGAGACCCAGCACTTCGAGCACGATTCCCCCCGGTCTCGGCAATGCGCGCGGCCAAGGGTGGTGTCACGGCCGTCTACGGGATTCTCACAGTTCGCAAATGTGTGTGCAAGGAGATCTGACGATGCATCGGCGAGGTCACAGTGGCTGGGGGGTCGGTCGATGTGCAGGTTGTGGCTGTGGCGGTCGGGGCGGCTGGGGTGGCTGGGGTGGCGCCATGCTGCCAGACCTGATGATGCCTCGGGGAAGGCCTTCCGGTGCACCGGCCGGGGGTTGCAGGATGTGATCACCGAGCTGCAGGGGCGCCGAGCCCCGGGCCGGTGGGACGGCGGGAACCAGCCGCCGTCCGCCGATGAACCGACCGACCATCAACCAGGGGGTTGTTCTCCATGCGGATCACCGCTCGCGTCTCCGGTGTCCTCGCGGCTGCGGCAGTGCTGGCCACGCTCGCTCTTCCGGCCGTCACCGCCTTCGCCGCCGCACCGGCCACCGCGACGGGAGTGTCCGCGGCGAGCGCCCCCGGCACGGGCGACCCCACCCCCGACCAGGCCGGCAAGGACGGTCTGCGCGACCCGGGCAGCATCAGCTGGGACAACAAGCACTGACCGCCGCCGTCGGCGCCGGCCGCCCGGACCGGATCCGATGCACATCGTCCGCCTGACCCTGACCAGCCCCGATCGGCGGTTGCCCACCGCCGCCGACGCCCACGTCCTGAAGGACGTGCTCTGGGCCCACGCCGATCCCTACGGCGGCCTGGAGCACGTCCAGTCGAGGGCCCGTCAGGACTCCATCGACCTCGTCATCTTCACCAGCGGCGGGAAGGCCGACAGCGCCCCCGCCCATTCGCTGGCCATGTGTTCGGCCGCCCTCTCGCGGTCGCCGGCCTTCCAGTCCTGGCGCGTTTCCGTCGTCGGCTGACGGCCGTCCACATCCTGCCGGAGTCCCTCCGGCGCTTCGTCTTCGTCTTCCTTTCCCGGTGAGCGGGCACCGTCGTGCCGCGCCGGTCCTTCGAATGCCATTTTCAGGAGCACTCATGTCCCGCAATGCCTATCTCCGCACGTCCGCCGTCGCCCTCGGGCTGGCCGGCTCGCTCGCGCTCGGCCTGGTCGTCCAGGGCGCCACCGCGTTCGCCGCCACCCCGGCCCCCGCCGCCGTCACCGCCGTTGCGGGCGGCGAGTACGGCGGCGCCGGCCAGCCGGTCGGGGTCGCCAAGTCGGCCCGGGCCGCCCAGGCGCCCGCCGTCGACGGGTCGTCGGCGGTCGCCTCCGTCCTGGCCCCGGCGGTCACCCGCAGCGAGGCGATCCAGCGCGCCAAGTCCTGGGTCGGCATCGGCCTCGACTACAGCTGGACCGGCTCGCACGACGGGTACCGCACCGACTGCTCGGGCTACGTCTCGATGGCCTGGAAGCTCGACGACTCGCTGACCACCGACACCTTCGGCCCGCAGGGCGTCACCGAGACCATCGGCAAGGGCGACCTCAAGGCCGGCGACGCGCTCCTGAACGACAACAGCGGGGCCAGCGGCCACGTGGTGCTCTTCGAGAAGTGGACCGACTCCGACCACTACATGGGCTACGAGTTCACCGGCAGCGGCGTGCACTACCGCGAGATCCCCTACCCGTACTTCTCCGGCTACGGCACCTACGTGCCGGTCCGCAACAAGTCCATCCGCGAGGACGGCCCGTCGGACCCCGGGATGACGAACCTGACGGCGGGTGACTTCAACGGTGACGGGAAGAAGGACCTGGTCGCGGTGGAGGTGTCGACCGGCAAGCTGTGGTCGTACCCGGGGACCGGGACCGGGGCCCTGGGGAGCCGGGTGATGATCGGTTCCGGTGGCTGGAACGGGATGAGCAACCTGGCCGTCGGCGACCTGAACCATGACGGTCGGGACGACATCGTGGCGACCGAGAAGTCGACGGGCAAGCTGTGGCTGTACCCGGGGACGGGCAGTGGTCTGGGTGACCGGGTGGAGATCGGCTCCGGTGGCTGGAACGGCATGAGCAACACGGCCGTCGGTGACTTCAACGGTGACGGCAAGGCCGATGTGGTGGCGACGGAGACGTCGACGGGCAAGCTGTGGCTGTACCCGGGGACGGGCAGTGGTCTGGGTGACCGGGTGGAGATCGGGTCCGGTGGCTGGAACGGCATGAGCAAGATCGTCAGTCCCGGCGACATGAACAAGGACGGCCGGGACGACCTGGTGGCGACCGAGGTGTCGACCGGCAAGCTGTGGCTGTACCCGGGCACTGGCAACGGCATCGGCAGCCGGGTGGAGATCGGCTCCGGTGGCTGGAACGGCATCTCCGACTACGCGGGTGCCGACTTCGACGGTGACGGCATCGGCGACCTGGCGGCGGTCGAGTCCGCCCCCGGCGAGACCGGCAAGCTCTACCTCTACAAGGGCACCGGCAACGGCCTGACCTCCCGCACCGAGATCGGCTCCGGCGGCTGGTAGACCGCACACCGGCTCCGCCGGCCGCTCCCGGTCGGCTGCCGGAACCGGGGGCGGGTCCGCCACCACCGTACGGGCCCGCCCCCGCCCTCCCCGCTCGCCTTCTCCGCTCACCTTCCCCGCCCCGCCGCGCGCAGCCCTGCCCGGATCCCGACCCGGGCGGCTCCGCCCTGCCCGTCTCCTTGGAGAGATCCGTGAACCACCACCGTCTGAGGGGTGTCGCCGCGCTCGCCGTGGCGGCCGGTGCCCTCACCGCCGCCCTGCCGATGGGCCCGGCCGCCCAGGCGGCCGAGCGCGGCGCCGCCGATCCGGCCGTCGCCGCACAGAGCGTCAAGACCGTGACGTACCAGGGGCTTTCGTTCCAGGTGCCGTCGAGCTGGCCGGTGGTCGACCTGGCCCAGGCGCCCGGCACCTGCGTCCGGCTCGACCGGAACACCGTCTACCTCGGCCACCCCGGCACCGACCAGAACTGCCCGACCCACCTGATCGGGCAGAAGGCGGACGCGCTGGTCGTCGAGACCTTCGCCGGCGCCGCCGAGCGGGCCGACCTCCCCACCGTCGCGGTCCCCGCCGGCCACGGCGTCCCGGCCCTGCCGGACAGCGCCGGCCTGGAGGCGCGGGTGGCCTTCGAGGGCGCCGGCGTCTATGTGACGGCCAGTCACATCGCGTCGTCCACAGCTGCCGTGCAGCGCGTCCTCGCCTCCGCCTCGATCGGCGGCGGCGCCACCGCGGCCCCGGCGCCGCAGCCGTCGAAGGCCGTGCCCGGCGCGCTCGCCGCGGCCGCCGCACCCGCCGAGGCGACGGCGGCCGCGTCGGCGACGCCGAGCACCGGCTACACCGGCAAGGCGTTCGACGCCTGCGCCGCCCCCTCCTCCGGCGCGATGGCGGACTGGTCCTCCTCGCCGTACCGGGGCGTGGGCATCTACATCGGCGGCCCGACCCGGGTCTGCGCGCAGAACAACCTCAGCGCGTCGTGGGTGGCGCAGCAGAGCGGCGCCGGCTGGCACCTGCTGCCCATCTACGCGGGCACGCAGGCCGCGGGGATCTCTTCCTCGGACGCCGAGGGCCAGGGCCGGGCCGCGGCGGACGCCGCCGTCTCGCTGGCCAGGAGCCTGGGCTTCACCACCTCCACGGTGCTCTACGTCGACATGGAGGCCTACTCCGCCGGCTACCGCACCAACGTGCTCAACTACCTGTCGGGCTGGACGAGTCGGCTGCACGAGCTCGACTTCCGCTCCGGCGTCTACAGTTCCTCGTCCAGCGGGATCAAGGACATGGTCGCCGCGTACAGCTCGTCCGGCTTCGACCGCCCCGACGTGGCATGGGCCGCGAACTGGAACAACGCCGCGGACACCGACGACAGCTACATCCCGGCCGGGTACTGGTCCAACCACCAGCGCGTCCACCAGTACGCCGGCGACGTCACCGAGTCGTACGGCGGAACCACCCTCAACATCGACCGGAACTACGTCGACGTCGCTGCCAAGGCCTCGACGGACGACCCCGGGATGACGAACCTGACGGCGGGTGACTTCAACGGTGACGGGAAGAAGGACCTGGTCGCGGTGGAGGTGTCGACCGGCAAGCTGTGGTCGTACCCGGGGACCGGGACGGGGACTTTGGGGAGCCGGGTGATGATCGGTTCCGGTGGCTGGAACGGGATGAGCAACCTGGCCGTCGGCGACCTGAACCATGACGGTCGGGACGACATCGTGGCGACCGAGAAGTCGACCGGCAAGCTGTGGCTGTACCCGGGGACGGGCAGTGGTCTGGGTGACCGGGTGGAGATCGGTTCCGGTGGCTGGAACGGCATGAACAACACGGCCGTCGGTGACTTCAACGGTGACGGCAAGGCCGATGTGGTGGCGACGGAGACGTCGACGGGCAAGCTGTGGCTGTACCCGGGGACGGGCAGTGGTCTGGGTGACCGGGTGGAGATCGGGTCCGGCGGCTGGAACGGGATGAGCAAGATCGTCAGTCCCGGCGACATGAACAAGGACGGCCGGGACGACCTGGTGGCGACCGAGGTGTCGACCGGCAAGCTGTGGCTGTACCCGGGCACTGGCAGTGGTCTGGGCGACCGGGTGGAGATCGGCTCCGGTGGCTGGAACGGGATCTCCGACTACGCGGGTGCCGACTTCGACGGTGACGGCATCGGCGACCTGGCGGCGGTCGAGTCCGCCCCCGGCGAGACCGGCAAGCTCTACCTCTACAAGGGCACCGGCAGCGGCCTGACCTCCCGCACCGAGATCGGCTCCGGCGGCTGGTGAGCCGCGCAGCGCAACGACGCAGTCCCGAATCCACGTCCGTCCGCACCGACTTCAGGGGGAGAACACCCATGTCCGCACAGACCCGTATCCGCAAGAGCGTTGCCGTCTTCGCACTGAGCCTCGCCCCGCTCGGCCTCGCCGGCACGGCCGGCGCCGCCTCGGTCAGCACCTGGGACAAGGTGGCCGCCTGCGAGAGCAGCGGCAACTGGTCCATCAACACCGGGAACGGCTACTTCGGTGGCCTGCAGATCTCCGAGGACAACTGGCAGCACTACGGCGGTACCCAGTACGCGGCCTATCCGCACCAGGCGACCAAGGAGGAACAGATCCTGATCGCCGAGAAGATCCTCGCCGACCAGGGGGCCGGCGCGTGGGGGTGCAGCCCCGGCACCGGGCTCTCGACCGACCACGCGGACCCGTACCCGGCCGGGCCGTCCGACCCCGGGATGACCAATCTGACGGCGGGTGACTTCAACGGTGACGGCAAGAAGGACCTCGTCGCGGTGGAGGTGTCGACCGGCAAACTGTGGTCGTACCCCGGGACCGGGACCGGGGCCCTGGGGAGCCGGGTGATGATTGGTTCCGGTGGCTGGAACGGGATGAGCAACCTGGCCGTCGGCGACCTGAACGGTGACGGCGGCGACGACATCGTCGCGACCGAGAAGTCGACCGGCAAGCTGTGGCTGTACCCGGGCAACGGCCACGGCGTCGAGGGCCGGATCGAGCTCGGCAGCGGCGGCTGGAACGGCATGAGCAACACGGCCGTCGGCGACTTCAACGGCGACGGCGTGGCCGACGTCGTGGCGACCGAGAACTCGACCGGCAAGCTCTTCCTCTACCCCGGCCTCGGCGGGGCCCTGGGCAGCCGGGTGGAGATCGGATCCGGTGGCTGGAACGGGATGAGCAAGGTCGTCAGCCCCGGCGACATGAACAAGGACGGCCGGGCCGACCTGGTGGCGACCGAGAAGTCGACCGGCAAGCTGTGGCTGTACCCCGGCACGGGCAAGGGTGTGGGCGACCGGGTGGAGATCGGCAGCGGCGGCTGGAACGGCATCTCCGACTACGCCGGTGCGGACTTCGACGGTGACGGCATCGGCGACCTGGCGGCGGTGGAGTCCGCCCCCGGCGAGACCGGGAAGCTCTACCTCTACAAGGGCACCGGCAAGGGCCTGGCCGCCCGCACCGAGATCGGCTCCGGCGGCTGGTGACCGAGGGTCGGACGAGACCGCTCCGCTAGCAGGGTCCGGCACGACGGACCCGCCAGTGGGGGGACACCGGTGGTGGTGGGACACCGGGGGACACCGGTGAGGGGAGGCCGGGCCTGCGCGGCGGCGCAGGCCCGGCCTTCTCCGTTGCCTCAGGGCAGCGGCAGGACGTGCTGCAGGGCCTCCACGGCGTCGGGGGCGCCGTCCACGTCGAGGGTGGTGCGGGCGCCGCGGCCGAAGGCGAAGAGGACGAGTTCGCCCGGGTCGCCGGTGAGGCGGACGGTGGGGGAGCCGGCCGGGCCGACGGTGACGGACTGGCCGTCGGGGCGCTGCAGGACCAGCCGGACGGGGGAGCGGCGGCCGGCCTCCAGACGGGCGATCATCGGCAGCCGCCGCCACAGGGCCTCGGCGCGGCCGGGCGGCACCGGCTGGGGCGTCCAGTCGTCGGCTGCCCGCAGGACGTCCTCGGCGTGGACGAAGTACTCGACGGTGTTCGCCGCCTCGTCCGCGCCGGGCAGGGCGAACGGGGAGTAGACCGGCGGGCCGGAGCGGAACAGTCGCACCAGTTCCTCGTACGGCCGGGCGGCGTAGCCGTCCTGGACCCGCTTCGTCCAGCCGGCCAGGGCGCCGATCCGGATGCCGGGCGCCGCGTCGGGGCGGTGCTCGCGGATCACCAGGTGGGCGGCGAGGTCCCGGGTGGTCCAACCGGCGCAGAGGGTGGGGGCGTCGGGGCCGGCGGCGGCCAGGAGCTCGGTGAGGCGGTGGCGTTCGGCGAGGGCGTGGTTCGACATGGACGCAAGCCTAGGGCCCGGCCCTAGGGGTGGAGGTGGCCGGTGAGTTTGGGGCCGCCCTGCTTGTTGCTCGCGGTGAGGGTGCAGGTGTAGTCCCGCCAGCCCTGTTGGTAGTTGGCCATGGCGGGGCCGAACTGCCGCCCGTAGTAAGCCTTACCGTCGGTCTGCCGGGCCTTGGCGGCGGCCTCGGCCTCCTTGCAGCCCTCCCGCATGGCGAGGGCGATCGGGATCTCGCCGGCGAGGTCGTCGGCCAGTTTGAGGTCGGCGATCACCTCGCCGTCGTGGTCGCCGGCGCAGGGGCGTTCCTCGGCCTTGGTGATCACCGGGCTCAGTTGGGGGTGGTCGAAGCAGGTGCCGACCGCGAAGAAGGCGTACGGCGGCTGCGGCGCGGTGGGGGTGGGCGTCGGCGTGGGGGTCGGTGTCGGGGTGGCCGTGGGGGTGGGCGGGGGCGGTGCGGCGGCCGGCTTCCGGTCGTCCGGCCAGAGCACCGCGGTGGCGACCACCGCGAGCAGGGCGACCAGCACGGCGACGACGGTGAGGACCAGGCCGCGGGAAGGGCGGGCGGCGGCTGCGGGCGGCTGCTCGGAGGTCATGGCCACGAGGATGGCCCACGCAGGGCCCGCCCGGCAGGCGGTTGGCCGAACTCGCCCCGTACGGGCGGACGGTCGGGGCCGGAGATCGGGCGGGCCCCGCCGGGACGGCCGGGCGGGCTGACACAATGGCCCCATGTCCACCACACCCGCCACTCCCGGCAGCACCGCCCTGGCCCCCGAGATCGCCGCCCGCCTCAAGCACACCGAGGACGGCCTGGTCCCGGCCATCGCGCAGCAGTACGACACCGGCGAGGTGCTGATGCTCGGGTGGATGGACGACGAGGCGCTGCACCGCACCCTCACCACCGGCCGCTGCACCTACTGGAGCCGCAGCCGTCGCGAGTACTGGGTCAAGGGCGACACGTCCGGCCACGTCCAGGCGGTCAAGTCGGTCGCACTGGACTGCGACGGCGACACCCTGCTGGTCAGGGTCGACCAGAGCGGCGCGGCCTGCCACACCGGCGACCGGACCTGCTTCGACGCCGACGTGCTCCCGCTCTCCTGACCCACCCCCCCAGATCCCGAAGATCCCGAAGATCCAGAAGATCCCGACAGAACTCGAGAAGGTGCCGCCCCGCATGGACCTCGAAGCCTTCCGCAAGCTCGCCGTCGACACCCGGGTCATCCCGGTCACCCGCAGGCTTCTGGCGGACGGCCTCACCCCGATCGGCCTTTACCGCAGCCTCGCGCAGGAGCGGCCCGGCACCTTCCTGCTGGAGTCCGCCGAGCAGGGTCGCAGCTGGTCGCGCTACTCCTTCGTCGGGGTGCGCAGCGCCGCCGCGCTCACCGCCGGCCCGGACGGCGACGCCCGCTGGCTCGGCACCCCGCCGGTCGGCATCCCCACCGGAGGCGACCCGCTGGAGGTGCTGCGTGCCGCGCTGGAGGCGCTGCACACTCCGCGCCACGAGGACGACGGCCTGCCCCCGCTCACCGGCGGCCTGGTCGGCTACCTCGGCTACGACATCGTCCGCCGGCTGGAGAAGCTGCCCGACCTCAACCCGGACGACCTGAAGCTCCCCGAGCTGACCATGCTGCTGGCCACCGACCTCGCGGTGCTCGACCACGTCGACGGCACCGTGCTGCTGATCGCCAACGCCGTCAACCACAACGACCGGGCCAGCGGCGTGGACGAGGCCCACGCGGACGCGGTGGCCCGCCTGGACGCGATGGAGGCCGACCTGCTCAAGCCGGTCGACCCGGGCCTGGCCACCTTCA
This sequence comes from Kitasatospora sp. NPDC023385, assembly GCF_055664045.1. Classification (NCBI taxonomy): domain Bacteria; kingdom Bacillati; phylum Actinomycetota; class Actinomycetes; order Kitasatosporales; family Streptomycetaceae; genus Kitasatospora; species Kitasatospora sp. NPDC023385. The sequence goes on from NZ_JBVOOL010000012.1 coordinate 178,287, forward strand.
CCCCGGCCGGCCCCGGCGAGGTCCGCTCGCCCTTCGGCGGCGAGCCGTACCGGGCGGCCGTCGAGGTGATCAAGGAGCGGATCCGGGCCGGCGAGGCGTTCCAGGTGGTGCCCTCGCAGCGCTTCGAGGCGCCCTGTCCGGCCTCGGCGCTGGACGTCTACCGGGTGCTGCGCACCACCAACCCCAGCCCGTACATGTACCTGTTCCGCTTCCCCGGGCCGGACGGCACCGCCGAGGGCGGCTTCGACGTGGTCGGCTCCAGCCCGGAGGCGCTGGTCAAGGTCACCGACGGCGAGGCGATGCTGCACCCGATCGCCGGCACCCGGCACCGCGGCGCCACCCCGCAGGAGGACGCGGGGCTGGCCGCCGAACTGCTCGCCGACCCCAAGGAGCGGGCCGAGCACCTGATGCTGGTGGACCTCGGCCGCAACGACCTCGGGCGGGTCTGCGAGCCGGGCAGCGTCGAGGTCGTCGACTTCATGCAGGTCGAGCGCTACAGCCACGTGATGCACATCGTCTCCACCGTCACCGGCAAGGTCGCGCCGGGGCGCACCGCCTTCGACGTGCTGACCGCCTGCTTCCCGGCCGGCACCCTCTCCGGCGCGCCCAAGCCGCGGGCGATGCGGATCATCGAGGAGCTGGAGCCCACCCGCCGCGGCCTGTACGGCGGCTGCGTCGGCTACCTGGACTTCGCCGGGGACTCCGACACCGCGATCGCGATCCGGACGGCGGTGCTGCGCGACGGCACCGCGTACGTGCAGGCCGGCGCGGGCGTGGTCGCCGACTCGGACCCGCACGGCGAGGACACCGAGTGCCGCAACAAGGCGGCCGCCGTGCTGCGGGCCGTCGCCACCGCCAATACGCTGCGGAGGCCGGAACTGTCCTGAGGCGCGAGGGAGGCGGCCGGATGCCCGAGGTGCCGTACGACGAGCTGCGCTGGGCGGTCGTGCTGAGCGCGGCCGGGCAGTTCGGCGACCAGCCGGCGGGCCACGGCCGGGTGCTGTCCGGTGTGGCGCTCGACTTCCCGGCGGCGCCCGGCGGCCTAGCCCCGGACCTGGTGGTGCTCGCCCCGGGCGCGGCGCGGAGCGAGCGGGGCCGGTTCGGCGCGACCGCGGTCGAGGCGGTGCTGGAGGTGGCCCGGCCCGGCCTGGCGGAGGCCGGGCGGGTGTACGCGGACGGCGGCGTGCCGCTGTACGTGGTGGTCGACCCGGCGGCGGCCGTCTGCACCGTGCACACCGCGCCGTCCCCCGAGGGGGTCTACCGGGAGGCCGAGCGGGTGCCGTTCGGCAATGACCTGTTCCTCCCGCTGGGCGGGCGGACGGCGGTGCTGCGGACCGACGTGTTCCCCACCCCGGGTACGGGCTGAGGCACCGGTCGGGGGATAGTGGTCGGGTGAGTGCTGACCAGACCCCCGCCCCCGCCGCCCCCAGCCGCCGCACCCTCGGCGTGATGCTGCTGCTGACCGTGCTGAGCGCCGTGCTGGTGCTGACCGCGGCCGGGCGGACCTGGGCGGAGGGCCGGGCCGGCACCCTGGACGTCTCCGTCACCGGCGGCGGGATCTCCGAACTGCCCGGCGGGCTGGCCCTGGTGGGCCTGGCCGCGGCCGTCGCGGTGTTCGCGGTGCGCGGCGCCGGCCGGCTGGCGGTCGGCGCGCTGACCCTGCTCGCCGGGATCGGCGCGGCCGCCGCCGCGGCCGCCGGGGCGGGCGACACCGCCGCGCTGGACAGCGAGGCCGCCCGCAAGCTCGCCCTGACCGGCTCGGCGGCCACCGAGATCTCGCACACCGCCTGGCCGTGGGTCGCCGTGGTCGGCGGCCTGCTGCTGGCCCTCGCCGGGCTGGTCACCCTGCGCCACGGCCGCCGCTGGCCGGCCATGGGCAGCCGCTACGAGGCGCCGACCCGCAAGGCCCCGGCCAAGGCCGACACCCCGGGCGACCTGTGGAAGGCGCTGGACCGCGGCGAGGACCCCACGGCCGGCTGAGGCCCCGCGGCCACCCGCCGCGCCCATGTGACGCGATAGACCCGCCACCCGCTTTGGGCGGTCCGTGTGTGGCCCGGCACAATGGAACCCGTCAACCCGCCGGCGGCCCCGCAGGCCCGGCCGGGCCCCGAGAGCCAAGGAGCAGCATTCAGATGGCAGCAGCAGCACACGGCCACACCCCCGCCGCCTGGACCGGCGTCGTCATCTCCTTCGTCGGTTTCGGCATCGCGGGTGTCGCGATGATCCTGCCGTCGGTGCTGCTCGTCTGCGCCGGCCTGGCGGTCGTGCTGGTCGGCGGCATCGTCGGCAAGGCCATGTCGATGGCGGGCATGGGCCGGCAGCCGAGCACCAACGTCTACACGTCGGCCGACGAGCAGGTCCAGGCCCGCGAGGCCCGCGCCGCCGTCGCCGCCGCCTGACGACCGGTTCCCGCACGAGGCGCCTCCGGTTCAGGAGGCGCCCGCCGTACGAGAGGACGTCCGCGCGGGAGAACGCCCGTACGAGAGGACTTCCGTACGGCGCGGTTCCGTACGACACGCCTTTCGCACAACCGAACGGCGGGCGCGCCGCGCCCGCCGTTTCGTCGTCTCCGGGCCCGGCCGCGGGCAGAATCGGGGCGTGAACGCAGCCCCCACCACCGCCTCCGCCCCGCCGCCCGTGCTGCGCCGACTGGGCCCGCCGCTGGCCGCGCTGGCGGCGGTGGCCGCCCCCACCGCGTACCTCGCCGTGGTGGACCCGAACACCCCCGGGCACTACCCGGACTGCCCGTTCCTCACCGCCACCGGCTGGTGGTGCCCCGGGTGCGGGGGGTTGCGCTGCGTCCACGCGCTGACCCACCGGGACCTGACCAGCGCCCTGCACGACAACGCCGCCGCCGTCCTGCTGTTCGGCGTGCTGGCGGTGCTCTGGCTGCGCTGGGCCTGGGCCGCGCTGACCGGCGGGCCGCCGCCCAGGGTCACCGTCGGGGGCCGGCGGTGGATGCTGGTCATGCTGCTGGTGCTGGTGTTCACCGTGGTGCGCAATTCGCCGGTCGGGGCGGGTCTGGCACCGCTGCTGGTCTGATCCGGCCGCCGCACCGCCGCTCCCCGGCCACCGATCCGGCTCGCCCCGACCCTCCCCGCGCCGCGCCGGCACCGCTCGGGTGCGGGTGGAGAACCGGTGAATCCGCAGTTGAGGGCCGCCGGAGCGGACGTCCGCTCCGCGAGACGCGGTCCGGGCGGTGCGCCCCGCACCCCCGGGTGCCGATACCATCGAAGGGCCGGCGGGCTGCTGCCCGCCCGGCTCTCGCCGGCCAACTGGCAGAAAAGATGGGGGCTCCTGAGTGAGTGTGCTCGACTCGATCATCGAAGGGGTCCGCGAGGACCTCGCCGAGCGGCAGGCCAGGGTCTCCCTGGACGAGCTGAAGGCGCTCGCCGCGAAGGCCCCGGAGGCCAAGGACGGCGTGGCCGCCCTCAAGGGCGACGGCGTCCGGGTGATCTGCGAGGTGAAGCGCTCCAGCCCCTCCAAGGGCGCCCTGGCCTCGATCGCCGACCCGGCCGCCCTGGCCCGCGACTACGCGGCCGGCGGGGCCGCCGCGATCAGCGTGCTGACCGAGCAGCGCCGCTTCGGCGGGTCGCTGGCCGACCTGGACACCGTCCGCGCCGCGGTGGACACCCCGCTGCTGCGCAAGGACTTCATCGTCACCGCCTACCAGCTGTGGGAGGCGCGCGCGCACGGCGCCGACCTCGCGCTGCTGATCGTCGCTGCCCTCGACCAGCCGGCCCTGGTGTCGCTGATCGAGCGCGCCGAGTCGATCGGCCTGACCCCGCTGGTCGAGGTGCACGACGAGGAGGAGGTCAGGCGCGCGGCCGACGCCGGGGCGCGGATCATCGGCGTCAACGCCCGCAACCTGCGGACCCTCGAGGTCGACCGCAACACCTTCGAGAACGTGGCCCACGCCATTCCGAGCGGCATCGTCAAGATCGCCGAGTCCGGGGTCCGCGGCCCGCTGGACGTGATCAACTACGCCAACCTGGGCGCTGACGCGGTGCTCGTCGGCGAATCCCTGGTGACCGGCAAGGACCCGCGCGCCGCGGTCGCCGACCTGGTCGCCGCCGGGGCCCACCCCGCCGTCCGGCACAAGGACTGACCCGGCCCGATGAAGATCGCCTCCCGACTCGCCCCCGGCTGCCGCCCACGCGGCTGCCGCGCGCCCGCGCGCCGGGTGCTGGGGCGTCGGGTGCGGTACGTGATCGGCTGCGAGCCCGGGCAGGTACCGGGGCGGCGATGGCGCGTGACGCGCGGCTGAGACCGGCCGACCAGACGTCACCGTCATCCGAACCTCCCCAAGGGAAACCACATGTCCGAGAAGGACTACCTGCCCGGTGCCCAGGTACCGGACGCGCGCGGCTACTTCGGCGCGTACGGCGGCCGCTTCATCCCCGAGGCGCTGGTCGCCGCGGTCGAGCAGGTCGCCGAGGAGTACGAGAAGGCCAAGACCGACCCGGCCTTCACCGCCGAACTCGACGCCCTGCTCAAGGACTACACCGGGCGTCCCAGCCCGCTGACCGACGTGCACCGCTTCTCCGCCGAGGCGGGCGGCGCCCGCGTCCTGCTCAAGCGCGAGGACCTGAACCACACCGGCTCGCACAAGATCAACAACGTGCTGGGCCAGGCCCTGCTCACCAGGCGGATGGGCAAGACCCGGATCATCGCCGAGACCGGCGCCGGACAGCACGGCGTGGCCACCGCCACCGCCTGCGCCCTGTTCGGCTTCGACTGCACCATCTACATGGGCGAGGTCGACACCCGGCGCCAGGCGCTGAACGTCGCCCGGATGCGGATGCTCGGCGCCGAGGTGGTGGCCGTCACGTCCGGCAGCCGCACGCTGAAGGACGCCATCAACGAGGCGTTCCGCGACTGGGTCGCCAACGTGGACTCCACCCACTACCTGTTCGGCACCGTCGCCGGGCCGCACCCGTTCCCGATGATGGTCCGCGACTTCCACCGGGTCATCGGCGTCGAGGCGCGGCAACAGGTCCTCGACCGGACCGGGCGGCTGCCCGACGCCGTGGTCGCCTGCGTGGGCGGCGGCTCCAACGCGATGGGCATCTTCCACGAGTTCATCCCGGACGCCGGCGTCCGCCTGATCGGCTGCGAGGCCGCCGGCGAGGGCGCCGACACCCCCAAGCACGCCGCCACCCTCACCAAGGGCGACCCGGGCGTGCTGCACGGCTCCCGCACCTACGTCCTGCAGGACGAGGACGGCCAGACCATCGAGTCGCACTCGATCTCGGCCGGCCTCGACTACCCGGGCGTCGGCCCGGAGCACGCCTGGCTGAAGGACACCGGCCGGGCCGAGTACCGCCCGGTCACCGACGACGCCGCGATGCAGGCCCTGCGGCTGCTGTCCCGCACCGAGGGCATCATCCCGGCCATCGAGAGCGCCCACGCGCTCGCCGGGGCCCTGGAACTCGGCCGCGAGCTCGGCCCGGAGGCCACCATCCTGGTCTCCCTCTCCGGGCGCGGCGACAAGGACATGCACACCGCCGCCGAGTACTTCGGCCTGTACGACGAGCCGGGCGCCGGCTCCGCCAAGGGGGGTAACTGACCATGGGTGCTTCGAAGCTCAGCGGCATCCTGGCCGCCGCCAAGGCGGAGGACCGGGCCGCGCTGATCGGCTACCTGCCGGCCGGCTTCCCGACCGTCGACGGCGGCATCCGCGCCATTGACGCGCTGCTCGAGGGCGGCTGCGACGTGGTCGAGGTCGGCCTGCCGCACTCCGACCCGGTGCTCGACGGCGCCGTCATCCAGACCGCCGACGACATCGCACTGCGCGGCGGCGTGCGGATCAAGGACGTGCTGCGCACCGTCCAGGAGGCCGCCTCGGCGCACCCCGAAGCGGCGGTGCTGGTGATGACGTACTGGAACCCGGTCGACCGCTACGGCCCGGCGCGCTTCGCCGCCGACCTGGCGGCCGCGGGCGGAGCCGGCTGCATCCTGCCGGACCTGCCGGTGGAGGAGTCGCAGGAGTGGCGCAAGGCGGCGGACGCGCACGGGCTGGACACCGTGTTCGTGGTCGCCCCCAGCAGCAAGGACACCCGGCTGGCCGAGGTGACGGCGGCGGGAAGCGGATTCGTCTACGCGGCCGCGGTGATGGGCGTGACCGGCACCCGGTCCGCGGTCGGCTCGCTGGCCGAGGACCTGGTCGCCCGCACCCGGGCCACCACGGACCTGCCGGTCTGCGTCGGGCTGGGCGTCTCCGACGCCGAGCAGGCGGCGCAGGTCGCGCGGTTCGCGGACGGCGTGATCGTGGGCTCCGCGTTCGTGAAGCGGATCCTGGACGCCGGCGACGACGAGGCGGCGGCGCTGGACGCCGTGCGCGCGCTGGCCGGTGAGCTGGCGGCGGGCGTGCGCAGGCGCTGACGCGGTCGAGAACGGTCGGTCGACGGCCCGCCACTCCCCGGGGAGTGGCGGGCCGTCGGCTTCGGGCGGGGCGCGTCGGCTTCGGGGCGTCGGCTTCTGGGCGCGTCGACTTCGGGGCGCCCCGAACGAGTGAACCGTCGCGGGCACACGCACCAGCCGCGGTTGACCGGCGTTGAGTGGAGGGACGAGTGCACGAACGAGGTGCGCGGAGGTAGCGGAGCGAGCGAAGGGGTGAGCCGGTGCGAGGTTTCCATCGGGCCGTTCTGCTGCGGGCGGCGGCCGCCGCGCTGGCTCTGGGCGCCGCCGTCGGGGCGCACACCGAGGTGGGGCAGGCGCTGGCCAAGCGGGGTGCCGAGCGGGCGGAGCGGGAGGCGGTCGCCTGCGCCGAGGCGGCCCGGTGGGATGCCGCCGAGCGGGCGGAGCGCGGGTACTCGGAGCTGTTCGACCCGGGGCGGATGCCGGGCTGTCGCTGACGTACGGGTGTTCGTCCGATTCGGACAGACCGTCACCTAGCATCACCCGTCCGGCTTAATTCCTGAATACGGAGGAACCCCCCTTCCTCCCTTACGGTTCATCAGGAAGTGAACGAGTTTCCCGAGGGGGGTTCCCTGATGGCCGGCCCGGCAGCGCAGCCCGGTGAGCCGGCGCCCACGCCGCGGGCGCGGCGGCCGGTGCCGGCCTGGAGCGACTGGCTCGGCACGGCCGCACGGCTCGGCCTCGCGGTGGTCTGGGGCTGGGCCGGACTGGCCAAGATCGCCGACCCGGCGGAGGCCGCCCAGGCCGTCCGCGCCTACGAGATCCTGCCCGAGAGCCTGGTCAAACCGATCGGCTACGGCCTGCCCTTCCTGGAACTGGCGCTCGCCCTGCTGCTGCTGATCGGCCTCGGCGTCCGGCTGGTCGCCGGGGTCTCCGCGTTGCTGCTGCTCGTCTTCATCGCCGGGATCGCCTCCGCCTGGGCGCGCGGCATCTCGATCGACTGCGGCTGCTTCGGCGGCGGAGGGCACGTCGACGAGTCCCAGACCGCGTACCTGCAGGAGATCCTGCGCGACACCGGGTTCCTGTTGCCGGCCGGGTGGCTGCTGTGGCGGCCCCGTACCCGGCTCTCGGCGGACGGCTGGCTGGCGAGCTGACCCTCCGGCCCCGCCGCACACCCCCACCCCCGCACCCGACGAAGGCCCCCGACCGTGGATGTCAAGGCAATGAGCGAGAAGAACCGAGAAGGCAAGCGCACCGCCCGCGAGCGGATGCTGGAGCAGCGGGAGGCCGAGGAGGCCTCCTCCCGGCGCAGGAAGAAGCTGATCGTCGGCGGCGCCGTGCTCGCGGTGATCGCCGCCGCCGTGGTCGTCGGCGTCGTGGTGCAGAACCAGCGCTCCAAGCCGGAGACCCCGACGGCGGCCCCCGCCGGGACCATCGGCGACAAGAACCTGGTCATCCCGGTCGGCGCCGGCAACGCGCCCTCCGTGCTCACCGTCTACGAGGACCCGCGCTGCCCCGCCTGCGGCAGCTTCGAGCGCGAGTTCTCGGCGAGCGTCGACCAGTTGGAGGACGCCGGCAAGGTCTACACCAACTACCACATCGTGTCGTTCATCGACCGGGCCGTGCCGGGCAAGGGCTCCAAGACCGGCGCCAACGCGCTGGCCTGCGCCCAGGAGGCCGGGCACTTCCGGGACTTCCACGACGTGCTCTACCGCAACCAGCCGGACGAGACCAGCGACGCCTTCGGCAACAAGGCCGTCCTCCTCAACCTGGCCAAGCAGGTCGACGGCCTGGACACGCCGGAGTTTCAAGCCTGCGTCAACGACGACAAGTTCGGCGGCTGGGTGTCCTCGGTGCAGCAGGACTTCGACAAGTCCAGCTACAAGTCCACCCCGACCGTGCTCCTCAACGGCCAGCCGATCTACCCGAAGAACGGCAACGACGAGATCACCCCGGCGAACCTGGCCAAGTGGGTGGACGCCGCCAACCAGGGCAAGCAGCTGGGCACGGCCGGCTCGCACGGGCAGACCCCGGCGCCGACCAGCGCCGCCTCGGAAGCCAACAACCCCTCGCCGGCCGCCGGCTGAACCCCGCCCCCGGGCGTGGACCGGCCGCCGCCCCCTCCCCGTCCGGAGGGGGCGGCGGCCGCTCCGCGCCCGTCGCTGTTCGGAATCTGTGACCCCGGGGGTGTCCGACCGGGGCCACCGACCCTGTAGCGTCGGAACCGCCATGGATATCGCCTACATTCCCAGCCCGTCGCGGGGCGTCCTGTACCTCGGACCGATCCCGCTGCGCGCCTACGCCTTCTGCATCATCCTCGGTGTCGTCGTCGCCGTCTGGCTCGGCAGCAAGCGCTGGGTCGCCCGGGGCGGTGCCCAGCACACGGTCGGTGACATCGCCGTGTGGGCCGTGCCGTTCGGCCTGGTCGGTGGCCGGCTGTACCACGTGATCACCGACGGTGGCCGGCTGTACTTCGGCGAGGGGCAGAACCCCTGGAACGCCCTCAAGATCTGGGAGGGCGGCCTCGGCATCTGGGGCGCGATCGCGCTGGGCGCCGTCGGCGCCTGGATCGGCGCCCGCCGCCGCGGCGTGCCGCTGCCCGCCTACGCCGACGCCATCGCACCGGGCATCGCGCTCGCGCAGGCGATGGGCCGCTGGGGCAACTACTTCAACCAGGAGCTGTACGGCCGCGAGACCACGCTGCCGTGGGGCCTGGAGATCGACAAGACGCTGCCCAGCGGCGAGGTCGTGAAGGGCGTCTACCACCCGACCTTCCTGTACGAGTCGCTCTGGTGCGTCGGCGTCGCCCTGCTGGTGATCTGGGCGGACCGCCGCTTCAAGCTCGGCCACGGGCGGGCGTTCGCGCTGTACGTGGCCGCGTACACGGTGGGCCGGTTCTGGACCGAGTGGCTGCGGATCGACGAGGCGCACGTCTACTTCGGCCTGCGCCTGAACGACTGGGTGTCCATCGCGGTGTTCCTGGCCGCCGTGGCGTACCTGGTGATCGTCGGCAGGAAGCGGCCCGGCCGGGAGGACCCGGCGAGCATCGACCCCGCCGTGCACCCGGGCGAGGCCGGCGACGGCGGGACGGCGGACGCCGGGGCCGGGACTGAGGCCGAGGAGAAGGCGGACGGCACGGCCGAGAAGGACGCGGACGGGAAGAAGTCTGCCCGGTCCGTGGCCGAGGAGTCGGCCGTCGTGGTCGCCGACAAGGCCGTCGAGGACGCCAAGAACCCGATCTGACCTGGGAACTCCCCCGGCTGAGGCCACCCTTCGCGAGGCTTGCGAAGGGTGGCCTCAGTGGTGTTCGGACAGCCTTACTTTGCTGGAAATGCCCAGGTCAGGAGGGCTACGTTCAGGACGGACGAACAACGACGGAGGGGAAGACCATGAGTACGACCACCCTGGAGCCCGAGGCCGGACACCAGCCCCGGATACCCGCGGCCGGCCACCACCGGGACGTCAACGGCGGCTGGCTGCGCCCGGCCGTGTTCGGTGCCGTGGACGGGCTGGTGTCCAACTTCGCGCTGATGACCGGTGTGGTCGGCGGCGCGGTGTCCCACGGCACCGTGGTCCTGACCGGCCTGGCGGGCCTGGCGGCCGGCGCCTGCTCGATGGCGGCGGGGGAGTACACCTCGGTGGCCTCGCAGCGGGAGCTGGTGCAGGCCGAGATCGAGGCCGAGCGGCTGGAGCTGAGCCGCAACCCGCACGGCGAGCTGGCCGAACTGGCCCAGCTGTACGTCTCGCGCGGGGTGGACCCGGACCTCGCCCACGAGGTGGCGCGGCAGCTGTCCGCCGACCCGGAGCTGGCCCTGGAGGTCCACGCCCGCGAGGAACTGGGCGTCGACCCCACCGACCTGCCCTCGCCGCTGGTCGCGGCCGGGTCGTCGTTCCTCTGCTTCGCGCTCGGCGCGCTGCTGCCGCTGCTGCCGTACCTGCTGGGCGCGACCACGCTGCTGCCCGCCCTGGCGCTGGCGGCGGGCGGGCTGTTCCTGTGCGGCGCGGTGGTGGCGCGGGTGACGGCGCGCAGCTGGTGGTTCAGCGGGCTGCGGCAGCTGGTGCTCGGCGGGGCCGCGGCCGGGGTGACCTACCTGCTCGGCCTCCTCATCGGCGGCCACGTGGGGTGATCCCCGCGAGTCCGGGGGGCCGAAAGCGTGCATGACTATGCTGCGCAGCGCGTGACGTTTCACACATGGGCGCCCTGCGGCGCCTGGCCTAGTCTCACCATCCGGGCCGCGGGGCCGCGGATTCGCATCCCCCGACGGGCTGCCGGAATGGATTCGCAGGCGGCCATGATCGGCTTCTGTGGCGATCCGGTTTCGCCCCTGTTTCGGGCGGGGGGCGGTTGGGCACAATCGTCGGGACGCGCACTGTGGCGCGTCCTTCCCCACACACCCGCTGACCTGCGCGTCGTCCCGCCATGTGGACGGGATATTCCGCTTTTCGGGATCGTGGGCATCATGTAACTTGCACGACACCGCACCACCGCATCAGGGCCAACGTCGTCCCTACTGCACCACCTTGCCGAAAGACGACGACGGGAGAGCCGATGCTGCCTGCATCCATGCACTCCGCCAACGAGCCCCAGGCCGGCGCCGCCCGCCCGCCGTACGCGCTCGTGCCGGATGCGCGACCTGCTGCTCAGGGCCTGTACGACCCGCGAAACGAGCACGACGCCTGTGGCGTCGGTTTCGTCGCCACGCTGACCGGCATCGCCGACCACACCATCGTCGAGCAGGCGCTGAACGTCCTGCGCAACCTGGAGCACCGCGGCGCCACCGGCGCCGAGCCGGACTCCGGCGACGGCGCCGGCATCCTCACCCAGGTCCCGGACGCCTTCCTGCGCGGCAAGGTCGACTTCGAGCTCCCGGCGGCCGGCTCCTACGCCGTCGGCATCGCCTTCCTCCCGGACGAGGACGCCACGGCCGCCGCCGCCGTCGCACAGATCGAGGCCATCGCGGCCGAGGAGGACCTGACCGTCCTCGGCTGGCGCGACGTCCCGGTCACCCCCGACCTGCTCGGCGCCACCGCGCGCAGCGTGATGCCGCGCTTCCGCCAGCTCTTCCTGGCCCACGGCGAGAAGGCCGGCATCGAACTGGACCGGACCGCCTTCGTGGTCCGCAAGCGGGCCGAGCGCGAGGCCGGGGTCTACTTCCCGTCGCTGTCCGCCCGCACCATCGTCTACAAGGGCATGCTGACCACCGGCCAGCTGGAACCCTTCTTCCCCGACCTGTCGGACCGCGCCTACGCCTCCGCGCTCGGCCTGGTGCACTCCCGGTTCTCCACCAACACCTTCCCGAGCTGGCCGCTCGCCCACCCGTACCGCTTCGTCGCGCACAACGGCGAGATCAACACGGTCAAGGGCAACCGCAACTGGATGAGCGCCCGCGAGTCCCAGCTCGCCACCGACCTCATCCCCGCCGACCGGAACGGCCGCGGCCTGGAGCGGATCTTCCCGGTCTGCACCCCCGACCACTCCGACTCCGCCTCCTTCGACGAGGTCCTGGAGCTGCTCCACCTCGGCGGCCGCTCGCTGCCGCACTCGGTGCTGATGATGATCCCGGAGGCGTGGGAGAACCACGCCACCATGGACCCGGCCCGCCGTGCCTTCTACCAGTACCACTCCAACCTGATGGAGCCCTGGGACGGCCCGGCCTGCGTCACCTTCACCGACGGCACCCGGATCGGCGCCGTCCTCGACCGCAACGGCCTCCGCCCGGCCCGCTACTGGGTCACCGAGGACGGCCTCGTCGTGCTCTCCTCCGAAGTCGGCGTCCTCGACCTCGACCAGCAGAAGGTCGTCCAGAAGGGCCGCCTGCAGCCCGGCAAGATGTTCCTCGTCTGCCTCGACGAGAACCGCATCGTCCCCGACGAGGAGATCAAGGCCGCCCTCGCCGCCGAGCACCCCTACGAGGAGTGGGTCACCGGCGGGCAGATCCAGCTCGCCAAGCTGCCCGAGCGCGAGCACATCGCCCACACCCACGCCTCCGTCACCCGCCGCCAGCAGACCTTCGGCTACACCGAGGAAGAACTGCGCGTCATCCTCGCGCCGATGGCCCGCACCGGCGGCGAGGCGCTCGGCTCGATGGGCACCGACTCGCCGATCGCCGCGCTCAGCGAGAAGCCGCGCCTGCTGTTCGACTACTTCGTGCAGCTCTTCGCGCAGGTCACCAACCCGCCGCTGGACGCCATCCGCGAGGAACTCGTCACCTCACTGCTCTCCAACCTCGGCCCCGAGGGCAACCTGCTGGCCGCCGACGCCGCCGCCTGCCGCTCGGTCGGCATCACCTTCCCGGTGATCGACAACGACGAACTGGCCAAGCTCGTCCACATCAACGCCGACGGCGACCAGCCCGGCCTCAAGGCCGTCACCCTCTCCGGCCTCTACAAGGTCGCCACCGGCGGCGAAGGCCTGGCCACCCGCCTGGCCGCGATCGCCGCCGAAGCCGACGCCGCGATCGCCGACGGCGCCCGGATCATCGTGCTCTCCGACCGGCACTCGGACGCCGAACACGCCCCGATCCCCTCGCTGCTGCTCACCTCCGCCGTCCACCACCACCTCATCCGCACCAAGCAGCGCACCCAGGTGTCGCTGCTGGTCGAGGCCGGCGACGTCCGCGAGGTGCACCACGTCGCGCTGCTGATCGGCTACGGCGCCGGCGCCGTCAACCCGTACCTGGCCATGGAGTCCGTCGAGGACCTCGTCGCCCAGGGCGTGTTCATCGAGGGCGTCGAGCCCGAGCAGGCCATCAGGAACCTGATCAAGGCGCTCGGCAAGGGCGTGCTCAAGGTGATGTCCAAGATGGGCATCTCCACCGTCGCCTCCTACCGCGGCGCCCAGGTCTTCGAAGCCATCGGCCTCTCCCCGGACCTGGTCGACGGCTACTTCGCCGGCACCACCACCAAGCTCGGCGGCATCGGCCTCGACGAGATCGCCAGGGAGACCGCCGCCCGGCACGCCAAGGCCTACCCGGCCTCCGGCATCCCCGCCGCGCACCGCGCGCTGGAGATCGGCGGCGAGTACCAGTGGCGCCGCGAGGGCGAACCGCACCTGTTCGACCCGGACACCGTCTTCCGGCTGCAGCACTCCACCCGCAACCGCCGGTACGACATCTTCAAGCAGTACACCGACCGGGTGAACGAGCAGTCCGCCCGCCTGATGACGCTGCGCGGCCTCTTCGAACTGAACGGCCTCGGCCGCGAGCCGATCCCCGTCGACGAGGTCGAGCCGGTCACCGAGATCGTCAAGCGCTTCTCCACCGGCGCCATGTCCTACGGCTCGATCTCCCGCGAGGCGCACGAGACCCTGGCCATCGCGATGAACCGCCTCGGCGGCAAGTCCAACACCGGCGAGGGCGGCGAGGACCCCGACCGCCTCTACGACCCGGAGCGCCGCTCGGCGATCAAGCAGGTCGCCTCCGGCCGCTTCGGCGTCACCTCCGAGTACCTCGTCAACGCCGACGACATCCAGATCAAGATGGCCCAGGGCGCCAAGCCCGGCGAGGGCGGCCAACTGCCCGGCCACAAGGTCTACCCGTGGGTCGCCAAGACCCGGCACTCCACCCCCGGCGTCGGCCTGATCTCGCCGCCGCCGCACCACGACATCTACTCCATCGAGGACCTCGCCCAGCTGATCCACGACCTCAAGAACGCCAACCCGGCGGCCCGCATCCACGTGAAGCTGGTCTCCGAGGTCGGCGTCGGCACGGTCGCGGCCGGCGTCTCCAAGGCGCACGCCGACGTCGTGCTGGTGTCCGGACACGACGGCGGGACGGGCGCCTCGCCGCTCACCTCCCTCAAGCACGCGGGCGGCCCCTGGGAACTCGGCCTCGCCGAGACCCAGCAGACCCTGCTGCTCAACGGGCTGCGCGACCGCATCGTCGTCCAGACCGACGGCCAGCTGAAGACCGGCCGCGACGTCGTCATCGCCGCGCTGCTCGGCGCCGAGGAATTCGGCTTCGCGACCGCCCCGCTGGTCGTCTCCGGCTGCATCATGATGCGCGTCTGCCACCTGGACACCTGCCCGGTCGGCGTCGCCACCCAGAACCCGGTGCTGCGCGAACGGTTCTCCGGCAAGCCCGAATTCGTCGTCAACTTCTTCGAGTTCATCGCCGAGGAAGTCCGGGAGATCCTCGCCTCGCTGGGCTTCCGCACGATCGAGGAAGCCGTCGGCCACGCCGAACACATCGACGCCCGCGCCGCGATCGACCACTGGAAGGCCGCCGGGCTCGACCTCGCCCCGCTGTTCCACGTGCCGGCGCTGCCGGACGGCGCCCCCCGGCACTGCACCACCACCCAGGACCACGCACTCGACAAGGCCCTGGACAACCAGCTGATCACGCTCGCCGAGGACGCCCTGGAGCGCGGCGACACCGTCCGCATCCAACTGCCGATCCGCAACGTCAACCGCACCGTCGGCACCATGCTCGGCCACGAGGTCACCAAGCGGTACCGCGGCGAAGGCCTGCCCGAAGGCACCATCGACGTCACCTTCACCGGCTCCGCCGGACAGTCGTTCGGCGCGTTCCTGCCCCGCGGCGTGACGCTGCGGCTGGAGGGCGACGCCAACGACTACGTCGGCAAGGGCCTGTCCGGCGGCGTCGTCATCGTCCGCCCGGCCCGCGAGGCCGCCGCCATCGGCAACGACGCGCAGAACCACGTCATCGCCGGCAACACCATCGGCTACGGCGCCACCTCCGGCCGGATCCATCTCCGCGGCAAGGCCGGCGAGCGCTTCGCCGTCCGCAACTCCGGCGCCACCCTCGTCGTCGAGGGCGTGGGCGACCACGGCCTGGAGTACATGACCGGCGGCCGGGTCGTCATCCTCGGCGAGACCGGGCGCAACCTCGCGGCGGGCATGTCCGGCGGCGTCGCGTACGTCCTGGACCTGCGCCCCGCCAACGTCAACGACGGCATGGTGGGCATCGAGGCCCCGACCGCCGCCGACCGCGACTGGCTGCGCGACACCGTCCAACAGCACTACGAGGAGACCGGCTCCACCGTCGCCGCCGAACTCCTGGCCGACTGGGGCAGCGGGGTCTCCCGCTTCTCCAAGATCATGCCGACCGACTACAAGGCCGTGCTCGCCGCCAAGGACGCCGCGGAGCGCGATGGCCTCTCCGAGGCCGAGACCACCCGCAAGATGATGGAGGCAGCACATGGCTGACCCCAAGGGCTTCCTGACCACGCCCAAGCAGCCGGCCGAGCGCCGACCCGTGGACGTCCGCCTGCGGGACTGGAACGAGGTCTACGTCGAACGCAGCCTCCTGCCGATCATCAGCAAGCAGGCCGGCCGCTGCATGGACTGCGGCATCCCGTTCTGCCACAACGGCTGCCCGCTCGGGAACCTCATCCCCGAGTGGAACGACCTCGCCTACCGGGACGACTTCGTCGGCGCGATCGAGCGGCTGCACGCCACCAACAACTTCCCGGAGTTCACCGGCCGCCTCTGCCCGGCGCCCTGCGAGTCCGCGTGCGTCCTCGGCATCAACCAGGACGCGGTGACCATCAAGAACGTCGAGGTCACCATCATCGACAAGGCCTGGGACCGCGGCGGCGTCACCCCGCAGGTGCCGGAGCGGCTGTCCGGCAAGACCGTCGCCGTCGTCGGCTCCGGCCCGGCCGGCCTGGCCGCCGCCCAGCAGCTCACCCGGGCCGGGCACACCGTCGTCGTGTACGAGCGGGCCGACCGCATCGGCGGCCTGCTGCGGTACGGCATCCCCGAGTTCAAGATGGAGAAGCGCCACATCAACCGCCGCATCGAGCAGATGCGCGCCGAGGGCACCCGGTTCCGCACCGGCGTGCACGTCGGCGAGGACATCACCGGGCAGCAGCTGCGCGAGCGCTTCGACGCGGTCGTCGTCGCCGCCGGCGCCACCACCGCCCGCGACCTGCCGGTGCCCGGGCGCGAACTCAAGGGCGTCCACCAGGCCATGGAGTACCTGCCGCTGGCCAACAAGGTGCAGGAGGGCGACTTCGTCGAGGCGCCGATCAGCGCCAAGGGCAAGCACGTCGTGGTCATCGGCGGCGGCGACACCGGCGCGGACTGCGTCGGCACCGCCCACCGGCAGGGCGCCCGGTCCGTGACCCAGCTGGAGATCATGCCGCGCCCGGGCGAGGAGCGGCCCGCACACCAGCCGTGGCCCACCATGCCGATGACGTACAAGGTCACCTCCGCGCACGAGGAGGGCGGCGAGCGGATCTACTCCGTCAACACCACCCACTTCACCGGCGACGAGGACGGCAACGTCCAGGAACTGCACCTCGTCGAGGTGGAGTTCAAGGACGGCCGGTTCGAGACCGTCCCCGGCACCGAGCGGGCCATCCCGGCGCAGCTGGTCACCCTGGCCATGGGCTTCACCGGCACCGACGTGAAGAACGGGCTGGTCGAGCAGCTGGGAGCCGACCTCGACGCCCGGGGTAACATTGCCCGCGACGGCCGGTTCGCCACCAATGTCGATGGCGTGTACGTCTGCGGAGACGCCGGCCGGGGCCAGTCGCTGATCGTCTGGGCCATCGCGGAAGGCCGTTCGGCCGCCGCCGCGGTGGACACGTACCTGGGCGGCAAGTCCCCGCTTCCCGCCCCGATCCGACCCACGGACCGCCCCCTGGTGGTCTGACGGTCCGACCGGCCCCCCGAACCCCCGGCGCCGCATCGCCGGGAGCTCAACCCGCTGCCCCCGCCAGAGTCGCCGGGCCAACGCGGTCTCCTGGCGCCTGCCCTCTTCCCCGACCAGTTGGAGGGCGGGCGCCGTCGCGTTTCCCGGGGTACGGGGAGGTCTTCGGGCGGGAAGGTTCGCCGGGGAGGTCTCGTCGGGGGCAGAGGGCGCGGCTCCCGGTACGCCGCCCGCGCGCCGAGCCGGCTCACAGCCGACGCACAGGCTTCTCACAGCGGCCGGAATGCGACCCGGACGGACTGTTGTTCGTCGGTGCCAGGTGGCAGACTGCCGCGGACGGCCGGGGGGCTGCGCGAGTGCGGAGGTTACTTCGATGGGCACGACTCAGGCAGGCGGGAGCGCGACAGTACGGCGCCTGCTGCTCGGCAACCAACTGCGCAAGCTCCGCGAGGCCCGAGGCGTCAGCCGGGAGGAAGCCGGCTACTCGATCCGCGCCTCGGAATCCAAGATCAGCCGGATGGAGCTCGGCCGCGTCGGCTTCAAGGAGCGCGACGTCGCCGACCTGCTGACCCTCTACGGCATCGACGCCGAGCAGGAACGGGCCACCGTCCTCGGACTGGTCCGCGACGCCAACGCCAACTCCTGGTGGCACGAGTACGGCGACGTGCTGCCCGGCTGGTTCCAGAACTACCTCGGCCTGGAAGAGGCCGCCGCCGAGATCCACAGCTACGAGGTCCAGTTCGTCCACGGCCTGCTGCAGACCGCCGACTACGCCCGGGCCGTCATCACCGCCGGCTGCCACGACCACGGCGCCGACGAGATCGAACGCCGGGTCGACGTCCGACTCCGACGTCAGGCGGTCCTCACCGCAGAACACGCCCCCCGACTGGTCGCCGTCCTGGACGAGGCCGCGCTGCGCCGCCCCTGGGGCGGCCCCGAGCTGATGCGCGGCCAACTGGACCGGCTCCTCGACCTCGGCGAACTGCCCAACGTCCGGCTGCAGGTGCTGCCGCTCGGCAACGCCGGACTGAGCGCCGAGAGCGGCGCCTTCACCGTCCTGGGCTTCGCCGAACCCGAACTCTCCGACGTCGTCTACCTGGAGCAGTTCACCACCGCGCTCTACCTCGACAAGCCCGCCGAGGTCGCCGAGTACGGGCAGGCCATGGCCGACCTGCTCGCCGACAGCCTGGACCCGGCCCGCACCAGGGACCTGCTGCACGCCCTACGCCAGGAGCTGTGACACGTCAGTACGATGATGTTCCATCAGATCGTGGTGCATGAAACCGTGGTGCATGAGAGGGAACAGATGTCGTACTTCTCCGAGTTGGCGCTGCAGTACATCGACGGCCAGTGGTGCAGCGGCAGCGGCTCCTGGGACATCGTCGACGTCGACCCCTACACCGGTGACAAACTCGCCACCATCACCGTCGCCACCACCGCCGAGGTCGACCGCGCCTACCGCGCCGCCGAGCACGCCCAGAAGGGATGGATCGCCACCGACCCCTACCGGCGGCGGCTGGTCTTCGAACGCGCGCTGCGCCTGCTGGAGGAGCGCGAGCCGGAGATCGTCCAGGCGGTCATGACCGAGCTCGGCGGCACCGCGCTCAAGGCCGGCTTCGAACTCTCGCTCGTCAAGGACGTGCTGCGGGAGTGCCTGCACCTGTCGGTGGCCGCCGAGGGCCGGCTGCTGCCCTCGCCGGTCCCCGGCAAGGAGAACCGGCTCTACCGGCTGCCGGTCGGCGTGGTCGGCGTGATCAGCCCGTTCAACTTCCCGCTGTTCCTGGCGCTCAAGGCCGTCGCCCCCGCACTCGCCCTCGGCAACGGCGTGGTGCTCAAGCCGCACCAGGAGACCCCGGTGGTCGGCGGCGGCCTGATCGCCAAGCTCTTCGAGGACGCGGGCCTGCCCCCCGGCCTGCTGAACGTCGTGATCACCGACATCGCCGAGATCGGCGACAGCTTCATCGAGCACCCGGTGCCCAAGGTGATCTCCTTCACCGGCTCCGACAAGGTCGGCCGGCACGTCGCCACCGTCGCCGCCGCCCACTTCAAGCGCACGGTCCTGGAACTCGGCGGCAACAGCGCGCTGATCGTGCTGGACGACGCCGACGTCGACTACGCCGTGGAGGCGGCGGTGTTCAGCCGCTTCGTCCACCAGGGCCAGGTCTGCATGGCCGCCAACCGGATCCTGGTGGACCGCGGCGTCGAGGCCGAGTTCACCGAGAAGTTCGTCGCCAAGGTCGCCTCGCTCACCGTCGGCGACCCGAAGGACCCGGCCACCCACATCGGCCCGCTGATCAACCCCGTCCAGGCCGACACGCTCTCCACCCAGGTCGACCAGGCCATCGCCGCCGGCGCCACCGCCCTGCTGCGCGGCACCACCACCGGCAGCCTGATGGCGCCGACCGTGCTCACCGGCCTCCCGCGGGACGCGCCGATCCTGCGCAGCGAACTGTTCGGCCCGGTGGCCCTGGTGGTGCCCTTCGACGGCGAGGACGAGGCCGTACGGATCGCCAACGACACGCCGTTCGGGCTCAGCGGCGCGGTGCACACCGCCGACCTCGAACGCGGGGTGCGGTTCGCCCGGCGGATCGAGACCGGCATGATCCACGTCAACGGCGGCACCATCGCGGACGAGCCGGGGGTGCCGTTCGGCGGGGAGAAGAACTCCGGCGTCGGGCGGCTCAACGGCGAGTCCACGGTGGACGCCTTCACCACGCTGAAGTGGATCTCGGTGCAGCACGGGCGGGCGGCGTTCCCGTTCTAGCGCCTACGGGGCCGGGGCCCATGCGTCCAGGACGGGTGGGTCAGGCGGCGCGGGCCTCCCGGCGGTAGCCGCCGGGGGCCTGGCCGAACTCCCGCTTGAACGCCTTCGCGAAGGCGTACTCCGAGCCGTAGCCGGTCCGCGCCGCGACCGCGGTCAGCGGCGCCTCCGACTCGCGCAGCAGCCGGGCCGCCGTGGTCATCCGCCAGCGGGTCAGGTACGCCATCGGCGGCTCGCCCACCATCGAGGTGAAGCGGCGGGCGAAGGCGGCCCGGGACAGGCCCGCCCGGTCCGCCAGCGACTCCACCGTCCACGGGGTGGCCGGCGCCTCGTGGATCGCCGCCAGGGCCGGGGCGACCGCGCCGTCCCGGAGCGCCGCCGCCCACCCGGCGGTCGCCTCCGCGGGCTGGTCCTCGAACCAGGCCCGCAGGATGTACAGCAGCAGCGAGTCGATCAGGGCCGGGACGATACCGGTCGAGCCGATCCGCGGGTTCTCCAGCTCGGTGCCCAACAACTGCACGGCGGCGGCGAGTTCGGGGTGGCGGCCGTGCCGGGTCGGCAGGTGGATCAGGGCCGGCAGCTGGCGGACCACCGGGTGCGGGCGGCCCTGGTCCAGGTGGTAGTTGCCGCACAGCAGACTGGTGCGGGCACCGTCGCCGCCCACCGCCATGGTGCCGACCGGCGAGGCGTCGTACACCCGGCAGGAGTGCGAGTCCACCGGCGGGGTGTCCGGATGGTCGGCCAGGACGTGGCCGCCGCCATCCCGCAGGAAGACGATGTCGCCGGGGCTGAGCGGCACCGGCTCGTGCCGCTCGGCCCCGTCCCCCGTGCCCAGCGGGAGCAGCCAGCAGGTGCCGTACAGCACCACGTGGAAGCCGGCGCCGAGCACCGGGGGCAGGCGCAGGGCCCACGGGGCGCGGCCCTCCGTGCGGACGGAGGACGGGTACGCCGTCCGCATCGAGCCCAGTGCCTCGGTCAGGATGTCCAACTCCCCGCCCCTCTCCTGCTTCCCGTGTGCTGCCCGGTTCAGTCGACGGTGAGGACGACCTTGCCCTGGACGGTACCGGAGCCCACCACCTCGTGGGCCGCGCCGGCCTCCGCCAGCGGGAACGTCCGCTCGACGTGCGGGCGGACCAGGCCCTCGTCCACCAGCGCGGCGATCGCCTCCAGCGCGGCGTAGTCCGGCTCGACGGAGATGCCCGCGAAGCGGCGCCCGGCGGCCTCGACCGCGGCGGCGAGCTCCTGGTCGCGGTGCTCCATGATGCTCACCAGCACGCCGCCGGGCTTCAGCACCTCCAGCGCGCGGGTGCCCTCGGAGGAGGAGTCGAAGACGACGTCGACGTCCTTGACGGCCTGGGTGTAGTCGGTGGTGCGGTAGTCGACGACCTCGTCCGCGCCGAGCTCCTTCAGGAAGGCGTGCCTGGGCTCGCTCGCCAGCGCGATCACGTACGCCCCACGGGCCTTGGCGATCTGCACGGCGAGGTGGCCGACGCCGCCCGCCGCGCGGTGGATCAGCACCCGCTGCCCCTCGCCGATCCGCGCCACGTCCACCAGGCCCTGCCAGGCGGTCAGCGCGGCCAGCGGCAGCGCGGCGGCCGCCACGTGGTCGATCGAGGCGGGCTTGCGGGCCAGTTGGCGGGACGGCGAGGCCACGTACTCGGCGTAGCCGCCCGCGGCGCGGGGGAAGAACGGCATCCCGTACACCTCCTCGCCCACCCGGTACCGGGCGCCGGGCGCGGCCTCCTCGACCACCCCGGAGACGTCCCAGCCCAGCGTGAACGGCGGCTCGCCCAGCAGGGGGAACCAGCCCGCCCGCACCGCCACGTCCACCGGGTTCACCCCGGCGGCCTTCACCCGCACCAGCACCTCGCCGCTCAGCAGCTCCGGGCGCTCGACCTCGGCGACCTCCAGGACCTCCGGCCCGCCGAACTCCCGCTGCACTACTGCGCGCATCGCACTCACTCCCTGTCCGGTAACACCGGCCCCCCGTGGGGCCGTTCGTGATGCCTCAACGATAGGGAGGGCGGGTGAGCGGATGAATATCCTCCAGTCTTCTCCGGATGTCCGATCGTCTCGATGGGTGAGCGGTTCGGCTCGGGTAGCGGAGGAGTTCGCCGGTGGCGAGTTCGAAGTCGAAGGGGGCCGGGATCGGCACGCGGTCACCGGAACCTGCCGTTCCACCGCCGGTGGTCACGGACCTTGCCGACCAGGTCGTTCTCCGGGTTGGACGGGGAGACGATCTCCACCGCGATCGCCGCCTGTTCGGCGGGGACCTCGTTGCCGCCGGACTCGATCTTTCACCGCGCGCGGATGCGGCGAGGCGCCGCCGGGCGGACGGGCCCGGCGGCGCCTCGGGGGAAGGGCCGTGCCGGTCAGAAGACCGGCTGGCCGGCGCGGACCAGGCGCCAGGAGTCGGTGAAGAAGTCGGCGGGGTCGATGACGCCCTTGGCCTTCACCCAGGCGATCATCGTGTTGCGGATCTCGTCGGAGTTCGACCAGACCAGCTTGGCGTTGGCCACGTGCGGGAAGTTGCCGCCGCCGTTGGCACGGTAGTTGTTGACGGCCAGGACGAACTGGGCGGCCGGGTCGATCGGCTTGCCCTGGAAGGACAGGTTGACGATCCGCAGGCCCTTCGGCTGCGCGATGTCGATGTCGTAGCTCAGGCCGTAGAGCGAGTCGTAGTTGTAGTCCGGGGTGGTCTCGGCGCCGGTCAGGGCGTCCTTGTCGACCGGCGCACCCGGGGCGAGCTGGTTGTAGTACTTCGCCGAGAACTCCAGGTAGTCCTTCAGCTGGGCACCCGTCAGGATGCGGGCCTCCAGGGTGTTCTCGTAGATGTACAGGCCGGCGGCGTCGCGCAGCTTGACCTGGCCGGACGGGATCAGGGCGGTGCGGTTGAACGGGGCGGCCTGGGCCAGCACCGGCAGGTTCGCGTACTGGCCGCCCGCCAGCGCCGCCTTGACCGCGTCGGCCTGGACCCGGCCGATCAGGTCGATGATCGGGGTGGCCTTGAAGCGGGCGTCGGCGATCGACAGCTCGATCTTGCTGGTGCCGATGTTCTGGTTGACGTACGCGACGACCTTCCTGTGCTGCTCGGTGATCGCGTCGGTGATCTCCGGGTTCTCCGGCACGGTGTTGGAGTTCAGCACCCGCGAGGAGACCGAGGTGACCTTCCAGGCGCCGTTGGCGAACTCGACCTCGAAGTCGAAGCAGCTCAGCCGCTGGCCCCAGCACAGCGGCTCGGACAGCACGACCGTCTTACCGGTCTTCTTGTTGACGATCAGGCGCTGCGGCACCTCCTTGTGGGTGTGGCCCACCAGCACCGCGTCGATGTCCGGGACGGTCTCCGCCATCTCGCCCGAGGCGTCCTCGGGCCAGGGCAGCTGGTCGCCGTAGGTGGTCTGCTCGTCGATGCCGGAGTGCGCCGAGACCACGATGACGTCCGCGCCGGCCGCCTTCATCCGCGGCACGTACTTGGCGGCGGTCTCCACGATGCCCGGGAAGACCATCTGGCCGCTGACGTTGGCCTTGTCCCAGATCGCGATGCCCGGGTTGGTGAGGCCGAGGATGCCGACCTTGAGCGGCTTGCCCTCGCCCAGGTGCAGCTCCTTGATCACGTACGGCGGGAAGGCCGGCTTCTCGTTCTTCGCGTGCAGCGCGTTGGCGCCCAGCAGCGGGAACTCCAGCTGGTCCTCGAAGGCCTTGACGGTCGGGATGCCGTAGTTGAACTCGTGGTTGCCGAGCGCGGCCGCGTCGTACTCCATGAGGTTCATGGCGACGGCCATCGGGTGGTCCGGCACGGTGTCGCCGTCGGTGGCGATCGGCTCGATCCGGGCGTAGTAGTAGGTCAGCTGGGTGCCCTGGATGATGTCGCCGGAGTCGATCAGCAGGCAGCGGTCCCAGCCCTTCTCCTCGCGCACCTGGTTGGCCAGGGTGGAGATCTTGGCGAGGCCGACCGCGTTGTGGGCCTTGTCGACGTACTGGGCGTCGGTGAAGTAGTCCCAGTCGAGCACCCGGCCGTGCAGGTCCGTGGTGCCCATGACGGTGAAGGCCTGCTTGCGCGGCTTGCGCTGCCGGCCCTGAGCGGCCGCCGTGTCCGGCTCGGCGGCCGCGGCGGAGGGGGCGGCGGCGACGGCGGCACCGCTCACCAGGGCGGCACCGGCGGCGGTGGCGGCGGACCGGGTGACGAAGTCACGGCGGTTCAGGGGCATGGACGACTCTCCCGGGTGGGAACGACGGCAGATGGGCCGTCAACTGGCTGTTCTCGGAGTGTGAGGGTGCGCCTCTGCGTCGACGCGCGTAGAAGGACGCGCGTAGAAGTGTGCCGTGCGGGCGGGGTCGCTGAATAGCCCCCGGACCTGTCCAAGAGGTGAGATCTTGGCGACTCGTTCGTGACGACGTCGGGCGGGGACGGGTGGTGGGGCTGTCGGGTGGCGGGGGGCTACCGGGTGGCGCGCGGGTTCAGGCCAGCTCGGCGCCGAGCCTGCCCACCTCGCGGCCCAGCTCGGCCGCCGGATCCGGCGCGTCCGGGCCCGCCCACGGCTGCCACGTCCGCGCCCGCAGGTAGCCGGCCACCGCCACCGGCAGCCGGTGCCGGACGATCAGCTCCGCCACCGGGCCGGGGCCGGCCGCGCGCAGCGCCGCCAGCAGGCCGTCCACGCCGGCATCGGGCGGCAGGGGCACGGTGTCCAGGTAGGCGGCCAGCGCCGCCAGCTCCGGATCGGGGTCGGGCAGCGATTCAGGCGCCGGAGCCGGAGTTGACTCGGGTTCGGGTTCGGGTTCGGGCTCCGGTGACGGCGGCTCGGTGCCCAGCAGCTGGCCCGACCGCCGAGGCGGCCCGGCCGCCGGGCCGGGCGTCAACAGCGCGCCCACCCCGTACAGCCCCGCCACCACACCGGGCCACCAGGCCCCGCCCAACCCCGCGAAGTGCAGCCCCAGGCCGATCGCGCCGCCCGCGCAGCCGACCAGGTTCCGGGCCGACTCCAGGTACCGCAACGCCCGTCGCCCCGGCCCGTCACTGGTAGCCACGGATCTCCTCGAACGCCCCGTCCAGCGAACCCGAACCGTCGAACAGCTTGCCGCCGCTGAGGTCCGCGACCCCCTGCAACTGGTTCACCGCCGCCTCACCGAACTTGATCGGGAACACCGGCACGGCCTTCTCCCAGGCCGGCAGCGCGTCGTGGAACCGCTTGAAGTCGGCGTCCGACGCACCCGCGTTGCTCTCCCCGTCGGTCATCAGCACGATCGACGTGAACCGGTCGTCCTTCGCCGCCGCCTGCCGGCGCTCGATCACCCGGTACGCCTCCTCCAGCGAGTCGTACAGCGCCGTCCCGCCCGTCGCCGACAGCGACTGCACGTCCGCGTCGATCGCCGCCAACTCCGCCTGCGGGCCCGGCTGACTGCCTGACGGCGGCACCGCGTGCGTCCGGGCCCACTTCACCGAGGACGCGAACGAGACCAGGGTGACCTCCTCACGGTCCCGGAAGCGGCGCACCGCCCGGGTGTCGTCCGCCCCGGTCAGCCGGCCCAGCGCGTTCTTCAGCGCCGCGAGCCGCGCACCCTCCATCGAACCCGAGGTGTCCAGCACGTACACCGTCCGGGACGGGCGGCGCAGCTCGTTCTGGTACGAGGCCAACAGGCCGTCCGCGACCGCCCGGGTGCCCGGGAACGGCAGCTCCGGCCGGCGGTCCGAGGGCAGCCCCGCGGCCGGCGCCACGCCCGCGGTCGCCGGGCGGCGCAGCGTCACCTCGGAGATGCGCTTCTGCACCTCGTCCTTGAGCAGGTACGAGGTCAGCCGCTGGAAGGCGTCACGCTGCTCCGGCGCTGCGGAGGACAGCAGGGACAGCGGGTAGTCCGCCGACACCACGCCGTCCAGCGGCCGCACCACCGTCAGCTGCTGCTGCGGCGGCAGCGTCCGGTTCAGCGACAGCAGCACCGACTCGTAGTTCACCAGCGCGCCCACCAGGCCCGACTCGGCCCGGGCGTACGACTGCGCCAGCCAGCCCGAGGAGCCGGACGTCAGCTTCTGCCCGGTGAAGAACTGCTTCAGCTGCGGCGTCGCCTTCTGCACGTCCGCCTCCGACAGCGCCGCGTCCGCCTTGGAGAACGCCGACGCGACCGCCACCAGGGTGGAGAACCCGGAGTTGGAACGCGACGGATCGGCCATCCCGTACGACAGCCTGCCGGCCGCGGCGGCATCGCCGACCTGCGCCCAGGTGACCTTCGAACCGTCGCCCCAGCCCAGGTCCCCGAGGACCGAGGAGCGCACCCCGACCGCCACCGGCGAGACCATCACCGGGGTCTCCGACAACACCTTCGACTTCCCCACCGGATCCAGCCGCAGATACTGGTTGGACGGGAACCACACGGCGTCGTACTTGCCGTCCGCCCGGCCCGACGACACCGCGTCCGCACCGTCCAGCGTGCCCGTCCAAGCGAACTGCACGGTCACCCCGGTGGCCTTCCGGGCGTCCTCCAGGACCGGCGCCAGGTCCTGCAGTTCACTGCCGGCCAGGACGCGCAGCACCCCCGGCCGGGCGGTCTCGGCGGGCGGGTCGGTGGGCTTCGGCCCGGAGCGGTCGCCACCGGAGCTGCAGGCGGTCACCACCACGAGCACGGCCGCCAGGGCGGCGACCAGCCGGCTTCGGCGCTTGGTCCGGAGGCTCACTTCGGGTTCCCCTTCGCCGCGTTGGTCAGCTTGAGCAGGTTGTCCAGCGAGGGCAGCGTGGCCTGCTTGAACCCGGCGTTCCGCAGGTCGTGCGCGAACGCCGGCTTCCTGTCCTTCACCAGGCTCCAGAAGGCCTCCTGGTCGGCCTGCGGGCGCAGGCCGAACCGGGCCTCCAGCGTGCGCAGCACCGCGTCGTTCTCCAGCAGATCGGCCAGCTTGCGGCCGCCCTCCGTCCGGGCCACCAGGGTGTGGTCCGACTGGACCGTGGTGTCCGGGTACATCACCACCATGTCCCCGGTCGCCCGGCCCTGCAGCGGCAGCGCGGCGGCCTGCGACTCGTACGCGAAGACCATGTTGCCGACGCCCGCGAAGAAGTCCCGGAACGGCTCGTCGCTGCTGATCTTCTGCATGCCCTGCAGCCGGTTCGAGGCGGCCAGGACGTCCCGGACGGCGTTGACCCCCGCGTCGTCCGACACCACCTGGTTGCCGTTCGCGAGGTACGCCAGCAGCGCCACGTACATCGCACCCGACGACGAACTCTCCGGATCCGTCGTGGAAACGTACAGCGCGCCCGCCAACTCCGGTTGCGCGGCGGCGCCCTGGAGGTCCTTCCACTTCAGGCCGCTCCTCAGCGCGTCCACGTACCTGTCCATCCGGAACGTCCAGACGCCCTTGGCGTCCACGTCCGCCAACTGGTTCTGCTTCAGGACCAGCGCCGTCGACTCGTGCGTCACGATCACCAGCGGGGAGTAGAACGGCACCAGCGGCGAGTCCTGCAGCTCCCAGTTACGCTGGATCTCCCGGGCCGGCGCGGCACTCGCCGGGAAGGCGAAGTCCAGCCCCTTGGTGTTCTTCGCCTGCTCGCTCATCGTCCAGGAACCGGTCGAGTCCGCCCGGACCGCCAGGCCCCGCTTCCTCAACTCGGCCTTCACGTCCGGATTCTCGAAGAAGTCGCGCTTCTCCGACCCGATCAGGCCGGTGACCGTGACCACCTCGGGCCCCTTGTCGTCAGGGATCAGCGCAAAGGCCACCCCACCCAGCAGAGCCAGGGCCGCCACCACCCCCAGAGCGCGTCTCATGCCGAACGCCTCCCCTTCGTAGGCGACTTCACCCGCCTCGCCCACGTCGTCTACGTCGTCCGGGTGGTTGCCCGGAACGGCCGGGCCGTCACCCCGGGGTGACGAGCGTCCCGCCGGGCGGGGAGCGGCACCGGAAGCCCCGGTGAACCAGAGGTGAACAGCCCTTCACGGAATCGCATCGACGGGCGGCCGGGAGGCCGTCGGCAGGGAGCCGGCGGACGGGAGAGTGGCGAGGGGCGCGGAGCGGGGCGCGGAACGGCGCTCGCACACCGATCCGAGGGCACGTCAGATTGTTCAACTCGCCTTACGCCAAAGGTCATCCCGCAGTCCGGACCCGCGTCGAGGTTACGCGCCGGTAATGCCTAGTCTCAGCACTATGCGCCGAGCAAAAATCGTCTGTACCCTCGGGCCCGCCACCGACTCGTACGACCAGATCAAATCCCTGGTCGACGCCGGGATGGACATCGCCCGATTCAACCTCAGCCACGGCACCCACGCCGAGCACGAAGAACGCTACCGCCGCGTCCGCAAAGCCGCCGACGAGACCGGCCGCAGCGTCGGCATCCTCGCCGACCTTCAAGGCCCGAAGATCCGCCTCGACACCTTCGCCCACGGGCCGGTACTTCTCGAACGCGGCGACGAGTTCACCATCTCCACCGACAGCGGCGTCGTCGGAGACAAGGACACCTGCGGAACCACCTACCCCGGACTCGCCGGCGACGTCAGCCGCGGCGAACGCATCCTCGTCGACGACGGCCGGGTCACCCTGGAAGTCACCGAGGTCGACGGGCCGCACGTACGGTGCCTCGTCATCGAAGGCGGCCTCGTCTCCGACCACAAGGGCCTCAACCTCCCCGGCATCGCCGTCTCCGTCCCCGCACTCAGCGACAAGGACGTCGCCGACCTGCGATGGGCACTGCGCACCGGAGCCGACCTGATCGCCCTCTCCTTCGTCCGCAGCGGACGCGACATCGAGGACGTCCACCGGATCATGGCCGAGGAAGGCCGGTACGTCCCGGTCATCGCCAAGATCGAGAAGCCGCAGGCGGTCGACAACCTCGAATCCGTCGTCGACGCCTTCGACGGCATCATGGTGGCCCGCGGCGACCTGGGCGTGGAGATGCCCCTCGAACAGGTCCCGCTCGTCCAGAAGCGCGCCATCAAACTCGCCCGGCGCAACGCCAAGCCGGTCATCGTCGCCACCCAGATGCTCGACTCGATGATCAACGCCTCCCGGCCGACCCGCGCCGAAGCCTCCGACGTCGCCAACGCCGTCCTTGACGGGACCGACGCCGTGATGCTCTCCGGCGAGACCTCGGTCGGCAAGTACCCGGTCGAGACGGTCAAGACCATGGCCCGCATCATCGAAGCCGCCGAGAACGACATCCTGGCGGCCGGCCTGCCCCCGCTGACCACCGGCAGCAAGCCGCGCACCCAAGGCGGCGCCGTCGCCCGCGCAGCCGCCGAGATCGGCGACTTCCTGCACGCCAAGTACCTCATCGCCTTCACCCAATCCGGCGACACCGCCCGCCGGTTGACCCGCTACCGCTCACCCATCCCGGTGCTCGCCTTCACCTACGAGCCGCCGGTACGCAGCCAACTCGCCCTCACCTGGGGCGTGGAGACCTTCCTCGGCCCGTTCGCCCCGACGACCGACCAGATGGTCGAACAGGTCGACGCCGCACTGCTGTCCCTCGGCCGCTGCCAGAAGGGCGACATCGTCATCATCACCGCCGGATCACCCCCCGGCCTCGCCGGCTCCACCAACCTCGTCCGCGTCCACCACGTGGGGACGCTGGACGCCTGACGCTCCTCGGTGGCGCGGCCTCGCCGAAGGCCGCGCCGCAGTCAGTACTTGGGGCCGATGTGGGCGTCCATCAGGGCCACGGAGTCCTTGCGGGCGACGGAGATGTTGAAGCCGCCGTTGGACCGGGAGCCGTGCTTCCACTGGACACCGACGGCGTCGAGGGTGTCGGTGAAGAGGCCGATGATGTCGGTCGAGGTGTTGGTGAAGAAGTACCGCGGGTACTCGTAGCGCTTCCGGATGCCCGCTACCGCCCGGGTCGTCCAATTGGTGATGCGGCAGCCGTCGGAGTGGATCAGGCCGCGCAGGAACTCCCAGGGGTGGGCGTCGACGATCTCCTGCTGCCAGGGTTCCAAGGAAATCGGCCGGAGGTGCTTCGGGCCGGGGCCGTGCCGGGGGAAGACGCAGGGCCAGTGCTTGCTGGTGCTGACGACACCGGTGCAACCGGGCGCTCGGACACGGTGGACCTTGTTGTGTGGCATGACGGCAGAAACGGCGCGCTCGCACTCGTCGATGAGACCGGGCCAGGCGTCACAGCAGGCGATGCGGAGGGCGTAGACCCTGCGGCGGCCCTCACTGATGCAGCCGTCGCCGAGATAGAGACCGAGCAGGTAGGCGTAGGCGGCGCGCGGGCATGAGGGGTCGAGCCGGCCGTTCCGGATCGGGCATTCAGCGGTCATGCGTGGGCTTGGTACGGCACCCAAAGCCCAGTCGCGGATCGCAAATCGGGATATTCCGGTTGCGCGGCTGACTTGGCTGATGGTCAGCCCGGAGGCGTGGAGTTCCAGGGCCCGTCGGCGAATGGCCATGTCGTACATGTGGGGGAGATTGCACGATCGGATTGTCGTCCGCATGCAAACCAGGCGATCGTCAGTCGATCGAGTGAAGATTGCCAACCGCTGTCTTGCTGTTTGGATCCTTCGATTCGAAGGAAAAGTGCCCCGAGTGGGATTCGAACCCACACTTTATGGTGTTTGAGACCATTGCCTCATGCCAATTGGGCTATCGGGGCCTACGAATCGAAGGCGCCTGCCTTCGCGTCGTACCTCAAACATACCGTGTCTAGGTACCCTCGTGCATGCAGTACCCCGCCGGAACTAGGAGCCCAGTGAGCACCGCCGACGAGCAGGCACAGCCGCTTGAGACCGATACGCCCCAGATCACCCGGATCGTGATCGCCGAGGACGAGGCGCTGATCCGCCTCGACCTCAAGGAGATGCTCGAAGAGGAGGGGTACACCGTCGTCGGCGAAGCGGGGGACGGGGCGACGGCGGTGAAGCTCGTGGAGGAGCTGAAGCCGGACCTGGCGATCTTCGACGTGAAGATGCCGGTGCTGGACGGGCTGTCCGCCGCTGAGCAGATCCACGAGAAGCACCTGGCGCCGGTCCTGATGCTGACGGCGTTCTCGCAGCGGGAGCTGGTGGACCGGGCGCGGGACGCGGGGGCGATGGCGTACATCGTCAAGCCGTTCTCGAAGGCGGACCTGGTGCCGGCGATCGAGATGGCGGTGTCGCGGCACACCGAGATGCGGGCGTTGGAGAAGGAGATCGGGGATCTCACCCAGCGGCTGGAGACCCGGAAGCTGGTGGACCGGGCGAAGGGTGTGCTGCAGACGAAGTTCGGGCTGAACGAGCCTGCCGCGTTCCGGTGGATCCAGAAGACGTCGATGGACCGGCGGATGACGATGGCCGCGGTGGCCGAGGCGGTCATCGAGGAGGGCGAGGCCCAGGACCGCAAGAAGGCGGACGAGGGCTCGTCGGAGAAGTCGGAGTAGCCGGCGTAGTCCGAGTGAGCGGAGACGGGAAGGGCCCGGCAGATCGACGTCTGCCGGGCCCCTTCGCGTGTGCGAGCTCAGTCCTCGCCGAGGTAGGCCTTGCGGACGGACTCGTCGTGGAGGAGGTCGGCGCCGGTGCCGGAGAGGGCGATGCGGCCGGTTTCCATGACGTAGCCCTGGTCGGACAGGGACAGCGCCGCCTGGGCGTTCTGTTCGACCAGGAGGATGGTGGTGCCGGAGGCCTTCAGTTCGATGATGGTGGCCATGATCTTCTGCATCATGAGGGGCGAGAGGCCCATGGAGGGCTCGTCCAGCATGAGGAGTTTGGGCTGGGACATCAGGGCCCGGCCCATGGCGAGCATCTGCTGTTCGCCGCCGGACAGCGTTCCCGCGGCCTGCTTGCGCCGTTCGCCGAGGATGGGGAACAGGCCGTAGGCGCGTTCGACGTCGGCGGCGATGCCGGCGGTGTCGGTGCGCAGGAAGGCGCCGAGGAGGAGGTTCTCCTCGATGGTCATGCGGGGGAAGATGTGCCGGCCTTCGGGGGAGTGGGCGAGGCCGAGGGCGACGATCTTGTGGGCGGGGACGGTGGAGAGGTCCCGGCCGTCGAAGGTGATGCGTCCGGCGGTGGGCTTGAGGAGGCCGGACAGGGTGCGCAGGGTGGTGGTCTTGCCGGCGCCGTTGGTGCCGATGAGGGTGGTGACCTCGCCCTGTTCGACGGTGAAGCTGATGCCCTTGACGGCTTCGATCTTGCCGTAGGCGACGCGGAGGTCCTCGACCTCGAGGAGTGCGGTCACTGGTCGGTCTCCGTAACGTTCTCCGGGGCGGCCGGGGTGGTGTCTTCGAGCGGGGCGCCGAGGTACGCCGTGATGACGCGTTCGTCGTTCTGGACGGTTGCGCGGTCGCCTTCGACGATCTTCTGGCCCTGGACGAGTACGGCGGTGCGGTCGCAGAGGTTGAAGATGAAGCGCATGTCGTGCTCGATGACGAGGATGGAGACGCCCTTGTCGCGGATGGCGAAGACGAGTTCCTCGGCGGCGCGGGTCTCCTGGGGGTTCATGCCGGCGGTGGGTTCGTCGAGGAGCAGGAGGCCGGGGTCGGAGGCGAGGGCGCGGGCGATCTCCAGTTTGCGTTGTTCGCCGTACGGGAGGTTGCGGGCGAGGTGGTCGGCCTTGTCGGCGAGGCCGGTGAACTCGAGGAGTTCCATGGCCTTCTCGCGGCTCTCGGCTTCGGCGCGGTGGTAGCGGGGGCCGCGGAGGATGGCGGCGAAGATGCCTTCCTTGGTGCGGGTGTGCCGGCCGACGAGGACGTTTTCGAGGACGGTCATGTTGGCGAAGAGCCGGATGTTCTGGAAGGTGCGGGCGATGCCGGCCTGGGTGACGAGGTGGGGTTTGGGCGGCAGCAGGACGTCGCGGAAGCGGACGGCGCCTTCGGTGGGGACGTAGAGGCCGGTGAGGCAGTTGAAGAAGGTGGTCTTGCCGGCGCCGTTGGGGCCGATGAGGCCGATGATCTCGCCCTCGCGGACGGTGAGGGAGACGTCGTTGACGGCGGTGAGGCCGCCGAAGCGCATGGTGACGCCGGTGACTTCGAGCAGGGGCTTGGCGGTGGTGGTCATCGGGTCGGTCACGCCCCTGCCTTGGTGAGTGCGGTCGGCTCGCCGGTGGGCTGGGCCGGGATGGCGGCCTCGTGGAACTCCAACTGGCGGCGCCGGTTGGGGATCAGGCCTTCGGGGCGGACACGCATGAGGATGATGAGGGCGGCGCCGAAGGCGAGGAGCTGGTAGTCGGCGAGGAACTCGAGCTTCTTCGGGATGAGGAAGAGCAGGGTGGCGCCGGCCAGCGGGCCGCTGATGGTGCCCATGCCGCCGAGGATGACGGCGGCGAGCAGGAAGGCGGAGTTGGGCGGGAGGGCTTCGGCGAAGGTGTACTGGTCGGGGGTGACGGTGTAGCTGACGTGGGCCTGGACGGTGCCGGCGAGGCCGGCGAGGCAGGCGCCGAGGGCGAAGGCGAGGAGCTTGAGGCGGAAGCCGTTGATGCCCATGGCTTCGGCGGCGGTCTCGTCCTCGCGGATGGCGACCCAGGCGCGGCCGATGCGGGAGTTGCCGACGCGGGCGAAGACCAGCACGACGAGGGCGGTGACCAGGAGCATCAGCAGGTAGTAGTTGGAGAAGCGGCCCAGTTCGATGCCGGCGACGGTGTGGGGCTTGCCGAGGTCGAAGCCGAGGATCTGCAGGTCGGGGATCCGGGGGATGCCGTTGGAGCCGTTGGTGACCTTGGGGCCGGTGGTGCCGTTGAGGTTGAGCATGGTGATGCGGAAGATCTCGCCGAAGCCGAGGGTGACGATGGCGAGGTAGTCGCCGCGCAGCCGCAGGGTGGGGGCGCCGATCAGGACGCCGAAGACCATGGAGACGGCGGCGCCGGTGAGCATCGCGGCCCAGAACGGGAACTGGACGTGGATGGGCGAGGCGGGGGAGCCGGAGACCAGGGCGGCGGCGTAGGCGCCGACGCCGAGGAAGGCGACGTACCCGAGGTCGAGCAGGCCGGCCAGGCCGACGACGATGTTGAGGCCGAGGGCGACGGTGGCGAAGATCAGGATGTTGGTGGCGACGGAGGTGTACTGGTCGCTGTTCTGGGTGAAGGGGAAGCTGGCGGCGGCGGCGAAGGCGGCGCCGGTGGTGACGGGGCGGTGCTTGACGGTCAGTGCGCGCAGCCGGGCGATCAGGCCGGACCTGGTGAGGGCGGCGACGGCCAGGGCGGTGAACAGCAGGCAGCCGGTGAAGAGTTCGCCGTACTCGGTGTCGATGCCGAAGGTGATCGCGAAGAGGCCGAGCCCGAAGGCGACGACGATGGTCAGGACCTCGACCCAGGAGGGGAGGTGCCGGGGCGCGGGCACCGGGCGGTCGATCCGGCCCAGGCGCAGCCAGGTGTTGGCGAGGTGGCCGAGCTGGAGGAGGAGGACGGCGCCGGTGGCGATGGCGAGGCCGGCGGCGAGGGCGGTCAGGACGGGGGCGACGGGCTGGTCGTCGGGGATGGCGTGGGTGCCGAACCAGACCAGGGGGGCGGCCGGGACGAGCAGGAACAGGCGCTTGTCGACGATGCGCAGGGGGACGGCGGTGCGGCGGTCGAGGGGGAGGCCGAGGGCGCCGAGGATGGTGATCAGGCCGCCGGCGGCGAGGACCCAGCCGCCGGGTTCGAGGTTGGCGAGGCCGCCGAGCTCGGTGGCGATGGAGGCGACCGAGTAGACGCTGACGGCGAGGGCGCCGGTGGCGGCGAGGAGGACGGCGTTGTTGCTGCCGGTGGGGGCGGCCCAGCGCAGGCCGGGGAGGCCCTGGGTGGCGAGGAGGAGGACGAGGGTGAGGATGCCGGCGGCGAGGGCGAGCCACTGGAGGCCGGCCGGGGAGCCGTAGTAGGTGAGGTCGCCGGGGTAGTCGGAGGTCCAGGTCCAGGACATGGCGGCGGAGGCGGCGGTGGTGAGGGCGCCGAGGCCGGTGAGGGCGGTGGCGGCGCGGGCCGGGAGGGCGATGACCGGGGTCGTTTCGGTGCTGGTGGTGGTCATGGTGGTCACGCCCTGTCCGCGACGCGCTCGCCGAGCAGCCCTTGGGGCCGGACGAGGAGCACGAGGATGAGGAGTACGAAGGCCCAGACGTCCTTCCAGGCACCGCCGCCGAAGAGGTGCATGCCGGGCAGGTGCTGGATGTAGCCGGTGGCGAGGGCTTCGGCGAGGCCGAGGGCGAGGCCGCCGAGCATGGCGCCGTAGATGTTGCCGATGCCGCCGAGGACGGCGGCGGTGAAGGCCTTGAGGCCGAGGATGAAGCCCATCCGGAAGTCGACCTGGCCGCTGCGCAGGCCGTAGGCGACGGCGGCGACGGCGGCGAACGCGGCGCCGATGGCGAAGGCCATGACGATGATGCGGTCGGTGTCGATGCCCATCAGCTTGGCGGTGTCGGGGTCCTGGCTGGTGGCCTGCATGGCGCGGCCGGAGCGCGTGCGGGTGACGAACCAGCCGAGGGCGAGCATGCAGAGCGGGGCGGCGATGATCAGGAAGAGGTCGCTGCGCTGGATGGTGACGGAGCCGAGGCTGAAGGGGTCGCCGGGGATCTTGGGGAAGACCCGGGCCTTCTTGGCGTCGGGGTAGAAGGAGAAGACGAGCTGCTGCAGGAGGATGGACAGCCCGATCGCGGTGATCAGCGGCGCGAGGCGGGGGGCGTTGCGCAGGGGGCGGTAGGCGAACCGCTCGGCGGCGACGGCGGTGAGGGTGGAGACCAGGATGCCGGCGATCAGCATCAGCGGTAGGGCCAGCCAGAGGGTGGTGCCGCCGGGGAGGGCGAGGTAGGCGGTCAGGGCGCCGAAGCCGCCGACCATGACGATCTCGCCGTGGGCGAAGTTGATGAGCTGGACGATGCCGTAGACCATCGTGTAGCCGATCGCGACGAGTCCGTAGAGGGCGCCGAGGATCAGGCCGTTGGCCAGCTGCTGCGGTAGGTCGTGCACCGCTGGGCCTCCGTAGTGCGTTCGGGGTGTCCGCGTGGGTGGTGGATGTGGGGGCGCGCGGGGGCACTCGTGGCGCCCCCGCGCGTTGTGGTGGTGAAGTGGAGCCGGAGTTGCCCGTGGTGACTGGGCATCAGTTGCTAAAGATTGGTGACCCGGCGTCAGCCGTCGAGGGCTGGTGCCTGGGCGTCAGCCGTTGAAGGTGCCGGTCTTCTCCACGTCCCACTTGCCGTCCTTGACGGCGTAGACGGTGAGCTGCTTGTTGGTGGTGTCACCGAACTCGTCGAAGGAGACCTTGCCGGTCACGCCGTCGAAGGAGACCTTCTGGACGGCGTCGACGACGGCGGCGCGGGGGTCGGCGGGGAGCTTGCCGCTGTTGGCGGCGGCGACGGACTTGACGGCCTGGACGATGGCCCAGCTGCTGTCGTAGGAGTAGCCGCCGTAGGTCTCGTAGGGGTCCTTGTAGCCGGCGGCCTTGTAGTCGGCGATGAACTTGGCGGCGGTGGGGAGCTGTTCGACGGGGCCGCCGACGGCGGTGGCGAGGTCGCCGGTGCTCTTGGGGTTGAGCTTGATGAAGTCGGCGCTCTGCATGCCGTCACCGCCCATCAGCGGGATGTTGACGCCGGCGTCCTTGAGCTGCAGGGAGAGCGGGCCGGCGGCGGGGTACTCACCGCCGTAGTAGACGGCTTCGGCGCCGGAGGTCTTGACCTTGGTGACGATGGCGGCGAAGTCGCGGTCGTCGGGGTTGACGTGCTCCTCGCCGACGATGGTGCCGCCCTGCTTGGTGAACTCGGCCTTGAAGGTGGCCGCGAGGCCGGCGCCGTAGGTCTTCTGGTCGTCGATGAGGAAGACCTTGGACTTCTTGGCGTCCTTGGCGAGGTACTGGGCGGCGAACGGGCCCTGGACGGCGTCGGTGGTGGCGGTGCGGAAGTAGGTCTTGAAGGGGCGCTTCTTCTCGCCGCTGACCCACTTCTCGCCCTGGCTGAGGGCGACGCCGGTGTTGGCGGGGGAGATCTCGACGAGGTTGGCGTCGGCGAAGATCTGCTGCATCGACTGGGCGACGCTGGAGTTGAGGGGGCCGACGACGCCGACGACGCTCTTGTCGCCGACGAGCTGGGTGGCGTTCTGCTGGCCGGGGCCGGGCTTGGCGGTGTCGTCCAGGGCCTTGATCTGGAACTTGACGCCGGGGACCTCGTTCGTCTCGTTGGCCTTCTTGACCGCGAGTTCGACGGAGTTGCGGATGCCGATGCCGATGGCGGAGAGGTCGCCGGTGAGCGGGGCGTCGATGCCGATGGTGACGGTGGAGCCGCCGCCGCTGCCGCCGCCGTCGGCGGACTTCTTGTCACCGCGGGAGCCGCAGGCGCTGAGGCTGAGGGCGGCGATCACGGCAATGCTGACGACAGCTGCTGAACGATGACGCACGAGGGGTCCCCTTAGGTTCAGGATGCGCCCGCGCCGGAGTGGCGGGAGCCGCAGTGCGCGGAGGGCTGGGCCCGGTCGAATGGCGCGGTGACTGGCCGTGACTCTAGATGCCGTTGGGCGGCTCGGGCAGTGGTGCGAGCAGGCTGTGATTCTCTTGTTATGAGCACACGGAGGAGTTGTCTCAGCATGTGGTCGTTTTGGTTCGATCGATCCTGCGCTACCGGGTGTTTACTCGCTGGTAGGGCGATGTAAGGGCCAGAAATGCGGGTTGCAGCTGGCATTGCCGATAATCGGACAGCTGCGTCCGATTCCCGGGTTTCGACCTCGCCTGTCCGGATTGCGGACGATAAGGGCGGGGTGAAGTGCCCCTGGGCGGCCGAAGGCCCCGGGGACCGGCAGCTGCTTGGATTTCCAACGCGTTACGCAGCGTTATGGGCGCGGTAGCTCGTCGGCCGCGCCCGGGCATGCGAACGCCCCCTTGTCCAGACCAACGCCTGCCCGCGGGGGAGGACGGTCAAACAAGGGGGCGCCAAAGGGAATTGATGCCGCACCGACTGAACTCGCGGCAGCCGACGACCCGTTAGAGATCGCGCAGCATGCAGGTCAGCCGGCAGCTGGTGATCCGCCTGCCGGTGTCGTCGGTGATCGCGATCTCGTACGTGGCGGCGGTGCGGCCCTTGAAGACGGCCGTCGCCACGCCCGTGACCAGCCCCGACGTCGCCGAGCGGTGGTGCGTCGCGTTGAGGTCCACGCCGACCGCGTACCGGCCGGGACCGGCGTGCAGCATCGCGCCGATCGAACCCAGCGTCTCGGCCAGCGCCGCCGACGCGCCGCCGTGCAGCAGCCCGTACGGCTGCTGGTTGCCCTCCACCGGCATGGTGCCGACCACGCGGTCGCCGGAGGCCTCGACGATCCGGATGCCGAGCTTCTCGCCGAGGTGGCCGCCGGAGAACGTCTCCGGGTCCACACCGAGCTTGGCGAAGTGGTCCAGCACGTCCTGCGGGACGTTGAGGACGGGGGCGGTGTCGGGGGCCGCATCGGCCATGGGGGAACTCCTGCCGCTCGGGGGTCACGGGTGGTGCCGGGGGTCGTGCTGGGGTCTTGTCGGGGGTCCTGCTGGGTTTTGCCGGACTGTGCTGGTGCTGCTGGTCCTGCTGCCTGTGATCGTACGACCGTCCTACTCGGCGGTAGTGCGCGGCCGGTGGCTGGCGCGGCGGTCCGCGGCCCCGCGGCCGGGACACTGGCGGCACCTCCCGGCACCTCCCGGCACCTCCGGCGCCGTGCCCCTTTTGTCGGTGCCGGGCCATAGGATCGGTGACCGGTAGTGGAATCGGCAGGAACGGACGTTGACGTGGCTACGCAGAGTACGGACAAGGGCGCGACGGGTGCCGGCGGGGCCGGCCCGCGGCCCCGGCTGATGCTGCTCGACGGGCACTCGATGGCCTACCGGGCCTTCTACGCCCTGCCCGTGGAGAACTTCAACACCTCCACCGGCCAGCCCACCAACGCGGTCTACGGCTTCGCCTCGATGCTCGCCAACACCGTCCGCGACGAGCAGCCCACCCACCTCGCCGTCGCCTTCGACCTCTCCCGGCAGACGTTCCGCTCCGTCGAGTTCCCCGACTACAAGGCCAACCGCGCCAAGACGCCGGACGAGTTCCGCAGCCAGATCGGCCTGATCGGCGAACTGCTCGACGCCATGAACGTCCCCCGGCTGACCGTCGAGGGCTTCGAGGCCGACGACATCATCGCCACCCTGGCCACCGCCGCCGAGGCGGCCGGCTACGACGTCGACATCGTCACCGGCGACCGCGACTCGCTCCAGCTCGTCACCGACCACGTCACCGTCCTCTACCCGACCAAGGGCGTCTCCGAGCTCACCCGCTTCACCCCGGAGAAGGTCGCCGAGAAGTACGGCGTCACCCCCCGCCAGTACCCCGACCTCGCCGCGCTGCGCGGCGACCCGTCCGACAACCTGCCCGGCATCCCCGGCGTCGGCGAGAAGACCGCCGCCAAGTGGGTCAACCAGTTCGGCTCCTTCGACGAACTGGTCTCCCGCGCCGACGAGGTGAAGGGCAAGATCGGCGAGAAGCTGCGCGACCACCTCGACTCGGTCAAGCGCAACCGGGTGCTCACCGAGCTCGTCCGCGACGTCGAACTCCCCCTCGGCGTCCCCGACCTGGCCCGCTCCCCGTTCGACCGGGCCGCCGTCGGCACCCTCATGGAGTCGCTGGAGTTCCGCAACGCCAACTTCCGCGACCGCGTCTTCGGCATCGACCCGGCCGCCGCCGAGGAGGAGGCCGTCGAACTCGCCCCCGGCGTCGAGGTCGACGGCGAACTGCTCACCGACCCGGGCACGCTGACCGCCTGGCTGCGCGACCACGCCTCCGACGCCAAGACCACCGTCGCGCTGGCCGCCGTCTACCAGTGGGCACTCGGCGCCGGCGAGGTCACCGAAGTGGCGCTGGCCGCAGGAGAGTCGGCCGCCTGGTTCGACCCGGCCCTGCTCGCCGAGGAGGACGAGCAGGCCTTCGCCCGCTGGCTCGCCGACGCCGCCGCCCCCAAGGCCCTGCACATCGCCAAGCAGGTCATGCGCGCCTTCGCCGAGCGCGGCTGGACCGTCGACGGCGTCGTCGCCGACACCGCGCTGGCCGCCTACCTGGAGAAGCCCGGCCGCCGCACCTTCACCCTCGACGTGCTCGCCGAGGAGTACCTGGCCCGCTCGCTCACCCCGGCCCCCGTCGCCGAGACCGGCCAACTCGCCTTCGACGCACCGGAGGACACCGACGGCATCGACGCCGAGGCGGCCCGCGCCCAGGCCCTGATGCTCCAGGCCCGCGCCGTACTCGACCTCGCCGAGCTGTTCGACGCCCGGCTCGCCGACGTCGGCGCCACCGAACTGCTGCGCGACATGGAACTGCCCATCGCCGCCCTGCTCGCCCGCATGGAGCGCTATGGCATCGCCGCCGACCGCCCCTGGCTCACCACACTGGAGGCGCAGTTCGCCACCGAGATCCAGCGCTGCGTCGAGGAGGCCCACGCCGCCGCCGGGCACGAGTTCAACCTCGGCTCGCCCAAGCAGCTCCAGGAGATCCTCTTCGGCGAACTCGCGCTCCCCAAGACCAAGAAGATCAAGACCGGCTACACCACCGACGCCGACGCGCTCACCTGGCTGGCCACCCAGACCACCAACGAGCTGCCGGTCATCCTGCTGCGCCACCGCGACCAGGCCAAGCTGCGCACCACCGTCGAGGGCCTGCTCAAGACCGTCTCGCCGCAGGGGCGGATCCACACCACCTTCAACCAGATGGTCGCCGCCACCGGCCGGCTCTCCTCCCAGGACCCGAACCTGCAGAACATCCCGGTCCGCACCGAGGAGGGCCGCGCCATCCGCCGCGCCTTCGTCGTCGGCCAGGGCTACGAGTCGCTGCTCACCGCCGACTACTCCCAGATCGAACTGCGCATCATGGCCCACCTCTCCGAGGACGAGGCGCTGATCGAGGCCTTCGCGACCGGCGAGGACCTGCACACCACCGTCGCCTCCCAGGTCTTCGAGGTCCCCGGCGACGCGGTCGACGCCGAGATGCGGCGCAAGATCAAGGCGATGTCCTACGGCCTGGCGTACGGGCTGTCCGCGTACGGGCTCTCGCAGCAGCTCGGCATCAAGCCGGCCGAGGCGCAGGGCCTCATGGACACCTACTTCGAGCGCTTCGGCGGCGTCCGCGACTACCTGCGCCGAGTCGTGGACGAAGCCCGCGCGACGGGCTACACCGAGACCCTGCTCGGCCGCCGCCGCTACCTGCCCGACCTCAACAGCGACAACCGCCAGCGCCGCGAGATGGCCGAGCGGATGGCCCTCAACGCCCCGATCCAGGGCTCGGCCGCCGACATCGTCAAGATCGCCATGCTCCGGGTGGACACGGCACTGCGCGCGGCCGGCCTCACCTCCCGGATGCTGCTCCAGGTGCACGACGAAATCGTGCTGGAGCTGGCCCCCGGCGAGCGCGAGCAGGTCGAGGCGACGGTCCGCGAGCAGATGGCGGGCGCCTACCCGCTGCGCGCCCCGCTGGACGTCTCCGTCGGCGTCGGCCCGAACTGGGAGGCCGCCGCGCACTGACGCGGCGCGGTCCCTCGGCGGGCCCGGGCGCGGGAAGCGTCCGGGCCCGCCGCTACGATCGGCGCCGCCCCTGCACGACGTGCACCCCCAAGCTCGACCCCGACCCCCCAGCACACCTGCATCCACGACGCAGCGGGCAACTTCCTCACCTGCAGCCCCACCCGGGTCGGTACCCCGATCCCGCGCCCGGGCGAGTCCCTCGCCACCCCCACACCGGGCTGGCCGCCGCACACCCACTGACCGCGTCGTGCGCCGGTCCGGTAGCCGGTCGGGGTGCTGCCCTCGATCGGGCGAAGTTGCCTGCGGCACCGTACGGTTCGAGTCGTGAGGGCGCGCCTGACGTCTGTCGTGGCCTGCTATCGTCCGCCGTGCTCGGACGCCGCTTCCAGGCGCGAATGGATGGGGAATTCTTCTGTGACCAGTGACGCCGTCGGCCGTCTCCCGATGCGGGCTTTCCGGCTGATCGTGACGGGCGGTGGAACCGGCGGGCACACCTACCCCGCGCTCACCGCGGTCCGCACCGCGCGGGCGAGACTCTCCTCCGCTGGTCGGGGGCTGGACGTCCTGTGGGTCGGCACGGCGGACAGTTTGGAGTCCCGGGTCGCGGCCGGTGAGGGCATCGAGTTCGCGGCGGTCGCCACGGGGAAGATCCGACGCCACCGGAACCCGCTGAAGATGATCTCGCCGGCGAACGTGCGCGACATGGCGCGGGTGCCGCTCGGTGTCCTTCAGGCCCGCGCCGTGGTCTCCCGGTTCCGCCCTGACGTGGTACTGGCCACGGGCGGGTACGTCGCCGTGCCGGTGGGAATCGCCGCTTCGCTGTGTCGTCGCCCGCTCGTCGTCCACGAGCAGACGGTGCGCCTGGGCCTGGCCAACCGGACGCTCGCGGGACGGGCGGCGCGCATCGCGGTGTCCTCCGAGTCCACGCTGCCGCTGCTGACGGAGGCGTCCCGCGAGATCGCGGCCGTCACCGGCAACCCGGTGCGGCCCGAGATGCTGACCGGTCATGCGGACAAGGCGATCCAGGCCCTCGGGCTGCACGGATTCCGCGACGATCTGCCGACTGTGTACGTCACCGGCGGCGCGCAGGGCTCTGAGCAGATCAACGGACTGGTGGCCGACGTGCTGCCCTGGCTGCTGACCACTGCCAACGTGATCCACCAGTGCGGCCCGGCGAACGTCGAAGCCCTGCGGGCCCGTGCGGCGGCTCTTCCGTCGCATCTGGCGTCCCGGTACCTGCTCACCGGGTTCGTCGGTCCCGAGTTGCCCGACGTCCTCGCGCTGGCCGATGTGGTGGTCTCCCGCAGCGGAGCGGGCACGATTGCCGAGCTGACGGCGCTGGGTAAAGCTGCGGTCCTCGTCCCCCTCGCCAGTTCGGCCGGCAACGAGCAGGCGCACAACGCCGGCCACCTGCACGACGCCGGGGCGGCGGTCGCGCTCCTCGGTGATGTGACGGCGGAGCGGCTCCGCGAGGCGGTCGGCCCGCTGCTGACCGACGCTCACCGCCGTGCGGGCATGGCTGAGCGGGCGCGCTCCTACGGTCGGCCGGATGCCGCCGACCGGTTGGTGGACATGCTCCTCTCGGCCGCCGTCGAGCACTGACGGGCAGGCATGGCAGGCATGGCCGGGAGCCCGGGGCTGAGATCTGCCCCGGGCCCCGGTGTTCTCAGGCACGCCGGACGCTGGTCCCGTCTGTGGAGCTTGCCCGCGCCCGGGAGAGTCCCTCGCCACCCGCACACCGGGCTGGTCGTCGCACACCCACTGACCGCGTCGTGCGCCGGTCGGGTGTCGTTCGCCGGGAGGCCGGGTCAGGTCCGAGAGCGACCGGGTCAGATCGGCAGGTCCCAGCCCGGGCCGTCCTCGCTGCCGAGCCAGACCCGTTGCGCCGCCGCCGAGACGGTGATGCCGAAGGTGTCCTGGTGCGGCTCGCCCGCGCGCTGCCAAGCCTCGATGGCGGTCTCGACCTGGTCCCAGAGGCGGAGCGGGCCGCGCTGGACCACGGTCCAGCCGCCGTCGGGGTCGGGCCCGGTCCGGGCCTGCGATCCGGTGGCCACGTCCGAGAGGATCTGGTGCGCCCCGCTTCCCATCCGCTCGGCCGAGGGCGCCGCGAGTTGCGCGACCCAGCCACCGGTCCAGGTGTCGAGCTTCGCAGGGTCGATTCGGGTCTCGCGTTCCTCCCCGGGGAGCAGAGCCAGGACCGGGCGGGGCGGCCGGTCGTGCGGTCGGGCGATCATGAAGCTGGTGTAGCCGGGCAGGAACCGGCCGGTGGCCTCGCCGGGGCCGGTCACGTCGAGAAGCGCCAGCGCGTTGGAGTAGCCCCACCCGGACAGGGTGACCAGGATGTGGCCGCCCGGCTTCACCTGGCGGAGCCAGACCATCGGCAGGTACCGGACCGAGCAGGTCGCGATCAGCCGGTCGA
Organism: Kitasatospora sp. NPDC023385; assembly: GCF_055664045.1. Lineage (NCBI taxonomy): Bacteria > Bacillati > Actinomycetota > Actinomycetes > Kitasatosporales > Streptomycetaceae > Kitasatospora > Kitasatospora sp. NPDC023385. Next base: position 221,787 of record NZ_JBVOOL010000012.1, read on the forward strand.
AGGCGCCGCCGTTCGGGTCTCCGCCGAGACCGTCGCCAGTGATGAGGCGCGGGTCGTAGCCGGCGCCCCGAAGTGCGGCCGCGGCGCGTCCGGCCACCTGCGGGTCGTACTCGATGCTGGTGATGTTCCGGTCACCGAGGCGGTGTGCGCCGAGGGCGGTCGAGTATCCGGTTCCGGTGCCGATTTCGAGGACCTGGTGACCGGAGTCGGAGCCGAGCTGCTGCCACATGCCCAGCACGAGCGAGGGCAGGGTGGAGGACGACGAGGGTGCTCCGGTCACCGGCTGCTCCCCGGTGTCTTCCGGGTGTGTGCGGCCGTCGAGTTGGGTGATGAGGGTCTGGTCGGCGTAGACGCCCTCCAGCCAGCCGGGGTCACCACGGCGCAGGGCCCGGTAGCCGGTCGGGGTGCTGCCCTCGATCGGAACGAAGTAGCTGCCGACGAACAGTTCGCGCGGTACAGCGGTGGCGGCCTCGGTCCACGCGGCGTCGGTGAGGGCGCCGTTCCCGGTGAGCTGCTCGACCAGGGCGGCGCGCAGGGTGTCGGAGGTGGTCACTGGTCGTGGCCTCTTTCCAGTCGGTCGGCGATCGCGTGCGCGATCTGATGGGTGGTCTCGGCGGGCTGCCATGCCCATTGCCCGTTGGGGTTGCACTCCAGTTTTCCGACCTCCCTAGCCGGTTTTGTGGCGTTGACCCGGTTTTCACGTGGCGTGCATGTTCGTCATGTGGTGGTGACGTGACGAGGGCTGGGTGGGCGGCTGGTCCGTCCGCGCTGAGTAGGTGTTCTTCGTCCTGGGGCGTTGAAGCGCTGCGGTGCCTGGATGTGCTGGATCACAAGAGTGGCCGCCCGACTACGGTTGCTCCGCATGACCCACACCGACATCGAGATCACCGCAGAGCTGATCCGGGACCTGCTGCGCGACCAGCACCCCGACCTGGCCGATCATCCGTTAACGCTCGGCGCACGCGGCTGGGACAACCAGCTGTGGCGACTTGGCGACGACCTCGCCGTCCGGCTGCCCTGGGCTACGCAGTCTGCGGACGCACTGCTGCGCAAGGAGCACGCCTGGCTACCCACCCTCGCCCCGCACCTCCCCCTGCCGGTCCCTGTCCCGCAGCGCCTAGGCCAGCCTTCTGAGCGGTTTCCGCGCCCCTGGATCGTGACCACCTGGATACCGGGCGAGCCTGCCGACCGCGCCCCCGCCACTCGTGCTGCGGAAGCAGCCGACACCCTGTCAGCCTTCCTGACGGCCTTTCACAAGCCTGCCCCCGACAAGGCACCCGTCGGCGGCTATGGCCGAGGTGGGCCACTGGCCAACCTCGCCGAGCAGTTCGCCACGCAGCTCGCCTCGGCCACTGAGATGGGGCTGATTCCCGACCCGGAAGCCGTCCGCGCGGTGTGGGAGGACGCCGCCGCCGCACCCTGCTGGGCGGGGCCGGCCCTGTGGCTCCACGGCGACCTGCACCCAGCCAACGTCCTCACCGCGGACGGCACCTTCTGCGGCGTGATCGACTTCGGTGACCTCTGCGTGGGCGATCCAGCCTGCGACCTCGCCGCCCCTTGGATACTGCTGCCGGACGGCGCCGCCGACCGCTTCCACGACGCCTACCAGCCGACTGCGGACGCCGCGACCCTGCGCCGGGCCCGCGGCTGGGCGGTGCTGCGCGCCCTCAGCGGCATCCTCATCGGAGAGGCTGGCATTCACGGCCGCCCCGGCGGCAAACCCACATGGGGCCCACCCGCCCATACCGCCCTGCGACGCCTCATTGCAGCGGCCCGCCGCTGATGAACCTCCCACCGTCCCTTGGCTGGTCATGACAGTTGACCATGGTCGAGCAGCTGGGCTTCGAGCTGGGAGATGCGGCGGTCTTGGAAGCGGCTGTTGGAGCGGGCAGCCTGGAGGCGTTCTTCGAGGGTGCGTTTGTCCTGGGAGAGTTGGCGGACTCGCTGTTTGAGGTTGGCGTTCTCGGTGGTGATGCGCTCGACGGACTCGTCGGTCCACTGCGTTTCCAGGTCGCGGATCTGGCCCATGAGCTGGGCGATCCGGTTGCGTTGGGTGCGGATCTCTCCGTGGGCGGCCTTGAGGGCGTCCTCGGCATTCAGCGCCCGTTCCCGCCAGGCGGTGTCGTTCGACGTGTCGAGACGGGGGCCGGTTTGGTCCTGTGCAGGGGAGCCTTGGGCGACAGCGTCGGCGACGAGGGCGCGGGCGTCGGGGTTCTCGTAGAGAAAGGTGCGGGACACGCCCGCCCGACGAACGACTGCGGCGACGGTGACGGGCACCTTTTGCCGTTTCAACTCGGCGATGCTGTTACGAACTTGGCTTACTTTGGCCCGGGTGCGCTCACGCCGGGCTTCGATCGCGGCAGCCGTCCGGGGCGGTGGAACCTGCTCGCTCATGCCGGGATCTCCTCTCCCTCATCGAAGTCGTCGTTGTCGGCAGCGCGGGCGAGCTCGTTGGCGCGGAAGCCGATGCTCCAGAGGCGGTGGAAGTAGTCCTGGGGGCGTCGTAGGTCCAGCGCGAGGGCGTCGTCGAGCAGGTTGAGTCCGGCCAGGGCCTTCTCCAGGCCGTCGATGGCGCGGGCGGTAGGGGCGAAGACCTCGTGGAGGTAGTCGGCGGTGGCATCGTCGGGAGCGCGTTCGGCGATGGAGTACCACTGCTCGCGTTTGCGGCGCCAGTAGAGCAGGTCGGCGCCGGACATGACGAACTTGTCGCAGTTCTCGCAGTCGAGGTTGAAGGGGCAGGCGCCGCCGTCCACGACGGGCTGGAAGGTGCAGAAGCCGCCTTCGGTCGGTGTGCTGCGGCGGGACAGGTCGATCGCCAGGGCCTCGGCCTGGCGTTGGTCGAGCGGGGTGAGCGGGCTGGAGAGGAGTTCGCCGGGGTTGGCGGCGCCGGGGCCGGCGACCCAGACGTGCTGGAGGACGTCTTCGATCTCGGAGACCGCGACCTGTGCGTAGTGCTCGGCCATGCGGTCGGAGACATGGCCGAGGTAGCGGCGGATGTGGGTCAGGGAGGCGCCGTGCCGCAGCAATCTGGTGGCGAGGGTGTGCCGGGCCTGATGCGGGACGACCCTGCCCAGGTCCAACTCGTCGATCCAAGCACGGAAGTGGCCCTGGAACCAGTTGTAGGACAGGGCTCGGCGGCCGTCGCGGCTGCGGCGGAGGGAGGGGAACAGGACCAGCTCGGCCCGTTCGCGGGCGGTGGCCTGTCGGCCGCCGTGCCGGTCGGCGAAGTGGGCGAGGGTCTTGCGCTGGCGTCCGGCCAGACGGTCATAAAGCGGTTCGGGGATGCGGATGGCCTGGTCGTAGTTGCCGACCTTGGTCTGGTCGTGCCAGAGCATGGGCAGGCCGTTGTAGCGGCCCAGGCATTCGAGCTTGAGGTTCAAGATCTCCCCGGCCCGGCGGCCTGTGTAGACGATCGCCTCCCACATGTCGCGCAGCCCCTGGTCCTCAGGGTCATGGCGCTCGGCGAGCCGTTGCAGGTTCGCCTCGTCGGCCAGGGCCCGGGCGACGTCGTCGGTGAAGGGGCTGCGGGCGCGGGTGACAGTCCGCCCGCCCGACGGCATCGCCACGATGCACTCCCGTGCCAGGCCGATGCGGTCGCTGGACCCGTTCTCCAGGGCGGCGCGCAGGACCACACGGGTGCCGTTGAACAGGGTCTGCCGCAAGGCCGGGGTGATGGTCGCCTTTGCGACGTCGCCTCGGGAAGGCAGCGTCAGCGTCGGCAGTTTCAGCCGTTCCCGGCGGCGGACCTCGGCGACGTACCGCTCGATGTGCTCGGCATGCAGCAGGGTGGGATCGTGTCCGCCGCCGGGGGCGTGGGCCTGGAGGAAGGCACCGAGTTCCACGCATCCCTTGCGGGCACTGTCCATGAAGGACGAGGTGCGGGGGCACTGCGGGGAGCGGAGCACGCCGGTGAGGTAGTCCCAGAGCAGGTCACGCAGCCATCGCTGGGGAACGGCGGTCAGCGGGTAGTGGCCGGACCGCTTGGGGAAGCGGACGCCGAAGTGCTGCGTCTGGATGTATCCGGCCTCGCGGGTGTCCGCCGGAGTGAGGTAGACCAGTTCCAGCTCGGCCAGGATCTTCTTCGCGATCATCCGGTCGTATCTGTTGGTGCACTGGTCCAGGTCCGCATCCAGCAGTGAGTCGCAGTGCTGGCGGTGGCAGAGGTCCACCAGGTTCTGGATCCACGGCAGTTCCCACGGGCGGCGCTCGTCCCCTTGTCCGTGCGCGTGCAGGCCCCACTTCAGCTCGGCTCTTACCAGCGGTCGCAGGCCGCTCAGGTTGAGCTCGCCGACGCGCATGACCGGCGGCTCATCCCGGCACCACTGCCGGAAGGCCGCCTCGTCGCCGTAGTGAACAGGGACCGGGGTCCCTTCCTGCTCCCAGCGGTGGTAGTTCTTCGGCAGCGTCGCGCCGCCCGGCTGGTCAGCCGCCTGGTAGCGGCCGAGGTGGACCGTGCACAGCCCCAGCGGAGAGGCGGCCAGATCACGGCAGGCCCGCAGCTGGCAGGAGCCGTAGCCCGGGTAGGTCTCCTCCTCCGCCGCCCACTGCTCGAAGTCGGCATCCCGGCCGTGGCGCTGCTTGTGTGCCTTCCAGCGGTTGCGGTGCCGGAAACACAGCGCCAACTCGTTGTTGAAAGCGGGCCGTTCAGGGCAGATGCGGCAGCGTCGCTCCTCCGTCATCCGGCTCGCCTTCAGCGGCTCGGCAGTGTGCACGAAGTCGCTTTTGCGTACTCCGGTGGCCCGCGCGTCCCGCCACTGCTGGTCATGGGCGGCGCACAGGTCCTTCTTCTCCCACCTCGGCCGTTCGCAGTCGGGCACGACACAGCACCAGGGATAGACCGGATGCCGGGCCGGGATACGGATCACGTCGTCGCGGAAGACCGCATCGAAGCCGGGGCCGTCGATCAGTGCGGTCAGCACCTCCAACCGGTCCCGGGCCTCACGCCGGTCCGGATCGGGAGTGCGGGCGGCCAGCGAGATCACACTCATTCGCTCTCCCCCCACGCCTTGCGCAGGGCCCGGGCGAAGTCAGGGTCATGGACATCGGCGTGTGCGTAGATCTCATCGACCGTGCTCGCCGACGCCCAGCCGCCCGCCTCACGGGTGACCACCAGGTCACCGCCGGAGGCGTCCAGAACCGCGGTGGCGAAGGAGTGCCGAAATCCGTGGGGCTTGACCCGGCCCAGCTCGGCCCGGTCCCCGGCCCGCCGCAGCATCCGCCGGGCCGCGTCCGTCGTCCACGGCTGCCCGGCGCGCTCGCCGTGCAGCTGGACCAACAGCATGCCGTGCCCGGCCTGCTGCGGGTACTCGGTCGTCATGTACTCGAAGTAGGTGTGCACCATCGCCGGACTGGCCCGCTTGATCAGCCCGCCCACCACCGTGCCGTCCTCGACGTCCCACTCCGGCTTCGTCTTGGCCGCCGCCCGGTTCGGGTTCGCCGGCCGGTGGCACACGTGCACGTGCGGCGCGCGGCACTGCCCGCACCCGGCGTCCTCCCGCAGATGCAGGTCCACCAGATGCAGTCCGCACAGCTCACCGATCCGGAAGCCGCCATCGGCCAGCCAGGTCACCACCAACCGGTCCCGGGCCGAGTTCACCGTCGCCAGGAGCATCTCCTTCGCCCCCTCTGGGGCCATCTTCGGGTGCCGTCGCCGCACCTGCTTCGGCGCCAGCGGGTTGCTCGGCATCGCCGTCTTCACATGTCCCAGCAGGGCCCGGTTGCGGTCCGCACGGCTCGGCAGCCGAGTCCGGTCCAGCTGCCTGCCGAGCTCCTCGTTCACCCCGAGCGCGGCCTGGTGCAGATAGAAGCCCTTCAGACAGGCCGCCGCCAGCGACAGCGTCGCCTGCCCGTACGGCTTCTTGCCCTCCCGCCACGGCAGCCCGAACGGGCCATCCACCTTCGCACCCACCGCACCCATGTACCGCTGCAGATCCGCCAGTGTCACCGACGCCAGCGGCAGGCACTCCCGCTCCAGCCACCGCAGATGATCCACCAGCAGGTAGGCGTACGTCCGGTCCGTCCCCGGCTCCCGCATCCGCAGAAACCGATCCGCCTCCGCATGCACCGCCCCCTCCGGCCAGACGATCGTGTACGCCCGCGTACCGTCGCCCCGCTCCAGCACCTGCACCCGCAGGTCCCCGATCACCAACTGCCCGCTCACATACGCTCCCTGGACCACATACCGAACATCACGTACATGGACGGTCAACGAGTACGCCACGTATCAGGACACGGGCACCACGAACATCACGAACAGTCGGAAAGCAGGTCGGTAAACTCCAGGAAGTGCCATGTGCCGTCCGGGGTGACGGCGAAGTCGAAGGCGCCGAAGACCAGTCGGAAGGCGGTGAGGTAGCGGGAGACGGCGGCGGCCACCGGTGCGGGGACCTCGATCGGACGGCAGCGCATCCGGTCCTGCCGGTGCCGCCAGTCGAGGTCCGGGCTGTCGATGCGGGTGCCGAAGAGGCGTGCTCCGACTGCGGTCACCCGGGTGTCGAACACCTTGGGAACCCTGGCCTGGAACAGGTGCGGGCACGCCGTCACGGCGTCGGTGATCTCCCCGGTGCGTACTTCGCGAACCCACACGGCCTGGGCCCGCCCGTCGACCGAGTACGGGGTGTTCCACACCGGCTTGTATACCGCGCCATCGGCATGGTGGGCGGTGAACTCCCGTGCTTCCTGTGCGTCGTTGGTGACCAGCGTGTCGGGCACGTGGAATCCGCAGCGCTGTGCGGCGGCGAGCTGCGCCGGCTTGTACTCGGCCGCCCGGTTGTCCCAAGGGTGGTTCACGTAGTGCGCCCCGGGAAGTGAGGCCAGGATGCCGCCGGCTCCCCAGAAGGACTGCGAGGCGGCGAACCGGCGGTCCTGGCCGTCGAGGTCGGGCGGTCCCGGGTAGGGGGAGGGCCTGCGTACCCAGACGGACCGAACGGCCGTGAGGTCCAGTTCACGGCTCGTCGTGCGAAGGGTGCCCCGCTGTCTGCCCGTGCGGTACGCAGCGGTCAGCGAGGCACCCGCGTGCAGGTCGGTGCCGGGATCGAGACGAACCACCGGAACCCGGCGCCCGGCGAGTACCCGCAGCGCCGCATCCGCTGTCACGTCGGAGGAGTTGGTCAGTACCAGCACCGACCTGCTTCGGTCGGTCGTCAGCCGGGGCTCTGGTCCTGGTCGTAGGACTCGGTCACGTCGCTGTCCGTGGCCCCGCCCGGCGCGGCCCCGTCACCGGGGCTCGTGTGGGTGGGCGTGGACACCACTGGTGCTGGTGCCGTGGCTCCCCAGCTCGACCGTTCGGCCGTGCTCGTCCACGATCACGGCGATCTGCGTCTCGGGGTCGATCACCGGCGTGAACGCCGGGAGCGTGGCAGTGGCCGGGTAGGGCCCCATCCTGCCGGTGCCCCACGGTTTGGGCGTCTTCGGCATGAGTCCTCCTGGTAGCGATGGTCGGGATCAGTTCAACAACCCGGTTGTTGAGCGGAGTCGTTGACACACCCGCCCCAGCTGGGGGCGGGAGCTCTGGGGCGGCAGTCCCGTCCGGGCTCGGGGAACTCATGTGGCCGGAGCAGGGGCGCCGTAGCAGTAGTTGAGTGGCGAGTGGGGAGGGGGCAGTTCGTTGGCTATCGCGCGGTGGGGCGGTGGGGAGTGCACCGGAAGTCGGTGGGGCCGACTTCCGGTGCTTACAGGCGGGTGGCTTGGGCGGCGTTGGTGCGGCAGGTGGCGAGGGCGTAGGTGATGCGGGTGTCGCGGTTCGGGGTGGTGGCGAGGAGTTCGCCGGCGGAGACGAGGGCGGTCCAGTAGCGGGTGGGGTTGCCGGTGCGGGGCATGGGGTGGGCGGAGGTGAGGGAGAGGTAGGCGGTGGTGAGGTTGCCGGTGGTGAACCAGCGGGTGAGGCCGTGCTGGTGGCCGGGGCGGATGCCGCCCATGGCGTCGATCGCGGTGAGGAAGTGGGCGATGACGGCGTGGTCGCGGGCGGTGAGGGGGACGGGGACGTCGAAGACGCCGAGGGCTTCGAGGAGTTCGCCGGTGTCGTTCTCGGTGTCGTGCGCGGTGTCGGGTCGGGGGTTGGTGAGGAGGGCGTCGTGGCAGTCGTCGAGGCGGCGGGTGGTCTCGGCGGCGGGGATGCCGAGGGCCGTGCAGACGGCGCGGGCGGAGCGCAGGGGGTCGCCGGTGCGGCGGGCGAGGCAGGCGTAGGCCTGGGCGGGGGTGCGGCCTCGGGAGAGGGCGTGCTTGGCGAGGGCGGTGAGGTGCATGGGAGTCGGTCTTTCAGGCGGTGACGAGGGCGGGGGTGGAGGCGGGGGCGACAAGAGCCCAGACGAACTTGCCGATGCCGCCGGGGCGGGGGCAGCAACCCCAGCGCTCGGCCAGCTCGTTGACGAGGAACAGCCCGCGCCCGTGCTCGTCGTCCGACGCGGCCGTGCGGAGGGACGGGCGGCCGCAACTGGCGTCGTGCACCTCCAGCCGCAGGCGGGAGTTGACCAGTGCGAAGCGGATCTCGATGAGCCGGTCGTCGGGAGCGTCGCAGTGCTGGACGGCATTGGCGAACAACTCCCCGAGGAGCAGCTCGGCGACGTCGCGGTAGCGGTCGCCGGAGGGCAGGCCGGAAAGGTAGGCGCGCAACAGGTAGCGGGCCAGGGGCGTGGATTCGGTCCGCGAGTCCAGTCGCGCGGCGAACGGGCGGGGGCGGCGCACGAGGTCTCCCGAGGTGCGGCGCGGCGGGGGCCCGTCGCCGTGCTCTGGGATGGCGGTGGCGAGGAAGTCGCCCCGGTCGCTGAGGACCGTGGCGAGGTGGACGCGACGGACGGACGGTCGGTCGGGCTGAGGTGGCGTCATGACGCCAAGAATTTCGCCGAGTCAGGCCATCGTGAACGTGCGGTGCATGCCACTTCCGAAAGTCGTACCAGCCTCGCGTGATACGTCGCGTATCGGTGTCGTCTCAGTGAGTGAACAGGCTGATACCGAGGATGCCGCCGAGCTTGCGCACACGGGTGGTGCTGGCGTGGCCAGCGCGCTGCATGATCGCCCCCGGAAGAGCCTGGTGGCGGGCCCAGTCGGGTTGTGCGCTGCACACCTGGAGCAGCGTGTCCAGAGCGGCGTCGTACTGGCGGGTGTCGGCCTGGGCGAGGGCGACATCCAGGGCGAGCCGGTTGCGGGCGGCCTGAGGCAGCGGGGACAGGTCGCCGAGGTTGCGGGCGAGCGCCAGGGCCTTGCCGGGGTCACCCATGACGGTGTGGATGCCGATGGCCTGCGCGGTTACCGTAGTCGGCCCGTAGCTGGTGCCGTTGATCATCACGTCGCGGCCCATGCGAGCGGCGACCGCGTGTCCCTGGGAGAGGAGGTCGCGGGCCCGGTCGGCATCACCGTGGCGGGAGGCGACCACAGCGGCGAAGGTGACGTGCCACCCGTAGGTGGCCAGCGTCTCCGGATTCCGTTCCGCGTAACGGGGCTCGATCGACGTGAACGCGTCCTCGGCCGTGGTCGTGGCTTGGTCGAGGCGGGCATCGCGCATGTAGATCCAGGACCGGCCGCACTCCACCATCGCGGCCCGTAGCGGGTCTGCGGCCTTCTGGACGTGGTGGCGGGCGTGGCCGATCGCCGCATACGCGAGGTCTCGGGCGCCGTGGAACTGGGCGGTGTAGGAGGCGAGCCGGTAGGCGTCGGCAAGGATGCCGTGGGCTGCGCACCGCTCGTCGTCCGGGGCGGAGTTCAGGAGGGCGGCGGCCTCCGTGATGGCAGGGACGACGAGGCTGCCGGCATGGGTGTAGTCCCCGGCCCGGTAGTCCGCCCATGCCTGGTCCAGATCGGCTCGCAATAGCGCGGCGTCCGGCGGTTCGACGTCGGCACCGACTCCCGCGGCGGTGTCGTGCACGGCGCGGGAGAGCGCCCGCAACATCGCCCTGTCGCCGATCAGCGACGCCCTTCGGGGTGCCTGCTGCCCGAGGATCACCGACACGTCCGCGTGCAGCGCACCGGACAGCTTGAGTAGCGACGGCAGCCCGATGCTCCCCCCTTCCTTCTCGGCTTTGCGGACGGTCGGCACGGACACCCCGGCGGCCTCGGCGAGTTCTTCCTGCGTCATGCCGGCCCGCAGCATTTTGATGCGCTGGCCGGTGGAGTAGTCGGACCATTGCGTCATCGGTGCCTCCGAAGGTGAGCGGCCTCAAGGCGGACGGTACTCCCGCCATCCTGCTCCCGGAACCGGAATCGACTGACCATCAGCCGGATTGACGGGCCGCTCAGCTTGTTGCGGGGACACCGAGCAGGGCTGCGATGCGGGCGGCGGTGCCAGGGGCGCCGTCCGCGAGGACGGTGGTGATGCCGAGCGCTTCGGCCGGGGGCAGGTTCCTCGGGTGGTCGTCCACGAAGACGCACGCCTCGCCGGGCAGCCCGAGCCGATCCAGGGTGAGCTGGTAGATCGCCGGGTCGGGCTTGGCGACGCCCTCCCGTTCGGAGACCACCGCCACATCGAACAACTCCCACAGGCCCATGGCCTCGTACGGGTCGTACGGGTCGAGGCCGAAGGAGTTGGACAGCAGGGCGACCATCAGGCCGGCTCGCTGCGCCGAGCGGGCGAGCGCGATCATGTCGTCGGCCGGTCGAACGCCCGCCCACGCCCGGCCCATCAGGTTCTCGTGCTCCGCGAGGCCGAGGATCGGTGCTACCTGCCGGTTCCACTCCGCCTGGCCCAGTCGTCCGGCTTCGAGTTCCGTGTACAGGCGGCCGGCCTTCGGGTCGTGGCCGAGCATGTTTCGCCATGCGTCGGCGTCGAGGCCCTGGGCGAGGCACCACGTGCGGTGGGCGGGCCCGGCATTGGCGGTGAGTACGCCGACGAAGTCCAGGATCAGGGCCGAGAAGGGGCGTTCGGCTGTGGGGGAGTGGGTGACGCTCGGTGTGGTCAGTGCCATGGCGCGCTTCGTCCTCCGGTGGAGTGGCCTCTTCGGGACCGTACCCGCTGGACCCCGGTCACTTCCTCGCGTTGGTGCGGCGGGTGGGCTCGGCCGTCGTCGGGTCTTCGGGCCAGGGGTGGCGGGGGTAGCGGCCCCTGAGGTCGGCGCGGACGGCGTGGTAGCCGTTGCGCCAGAAGCCCTCCAGATCGCCGGTGATGGCGGCGGGGCGGCCGGCGGGGGAGAGCAGCTGCATGGTGAGGGGGACTCGGCCGCCAGCCAGGGCGGGAGCAGCTTTCCAGCCGAAGAGCTCTTGCAACTTGACGGCCAGCACTGGGCGTTCGGTGGTGTAGTCGACCCGTATCTTCGAGCCGGACGGCACGGTGATGCGTTCGGGGGCCAACTCGTCCAGGCGGCCGGCTTCTCCGGTGGCCCACGGCAGCAGGCGTTGGAGGGCGGCCGTCGTATCGATCCGCGCGAGGTCGGTGCGGCGGCGGGCGCGTGACAGCTCCGGCTCCAGCCATTCGTCGGCGCGGTCGAGCAGCGCGGCGTCGGAGACGTCGGGCCAGGGGTCGCCGATGGCGGTGTGGAGGAAGGCGAGGCGTTCGCGCAGGCCCGGAGAGGGCCAGGTCAGCAGGGTACTGACACCTTCGCGGGCGAGGCCTTCGAGGAGGGCCGCGCGGACGAGTGCCCGGTCGGGACGGCTCAGCGGCTTCTCGGCGAGTTCGATCGCGCCCAGTGACTCGACCTGGCGGGAGACCACTTCACCTCGCCGGGTGTCCCAGTGGACTTCCTCGCGGGCGGTCATGAGGGACGCGCCGGCGAGGAGGGCGGTGTCCTCGTCGAGCGCCGCAGCGTGCAGCACCCGGGCGGAGTGCGAGCCCGCCGGGCGGTCGGCGACGGCGACGGCGAGCCAGGGGAGGGCGCCCAGAGCAGTCCCAGGGGCGAGGTCGGCAGCTGTCCCGGAGGCCATCAGGTACGGGCTGCGTTCGCCGGGGGCGGGCCGCTCGACGCGGGCGCGGGCGATGCGTTCGGGGAAGGCGAGGGCGACGACGAGCCCGGCGGCGGTGGCGTCGGGCAGGTTGGTGGCGGGCTCGTCGGAGGTGGCGCGCAGCAGGCGGCGGACTTCGTCGCGCCAGCGCCCGGCGTACGGGTCCTTGGAGGAACGGACCGTCCGCCAGACCGCGCCGAGGTCGTCGCCGAGGGCGCGCGGTGGTTCCTCGGAGAGCAGGGCGACTACCTCGGCTGCCCGCCGCGCGCCGACCGCCGCCGCGCCGTCGACCAGTGCGCGGGCGAGCCGGGGGTGCAGTCCGGTGCGGGCGAGTCGGACGCCGCGTGCCGTGGCCCGCCCGTCGGGGGAGACGGCGCCGAGGGCTTGGAGGGTCTGCCGGGCGGCAGCCATGGCGCCCGCCGGGGGCCGGTCGGGCAGGGCGAGGCCGGTGGCGTCGGGGTCGCCCCAGCAGGCGGCCTGGAGGGTGAAGGAGGTGAGGTCGGCGAGGGCGATCTCGGGGGTGGGGTAGCGGGCGGCGCGGGCGTCCTCAGCCTCGTGCCAGCAGCGGTAGACGGTGCCGGGGGCTTCGCGGCCTGCTCGTCCGGCGCGCTGGCGGGCGGCGGCGAGGGAGGCGCGGACGGTGACGAGCGCGGCGAGGCCACGGGCGTGGTCGGTGCGGGGTTCGCGGGCGAGGCCGGCGTCGACCACGACGCGTACGCCGGGGACGGTGAGCGAGGATTCGGCGACGGCGGTGGCGAGCACCACCCGCCGGCTGGGGGACGGGGTGAGGGCGGCGTCCTGGACGGCCTGCGGGGCGCGTCCGTGCAACTGGAGCACCTCGGCGGCCACCCCGCCGAGGTGGCCGGCCACGCGGGCGATCTCGCCGACGCCGGGCAGGAAGCAGAGCACGTCGCCGACCTGTTCGGCGAGTGCGCGGCGCACCGTCGCGGCGACGTGGTCGAGCAGCGCCGGGTCGACCCGGGTGCCGTGGGCGGGCCGGACGGCGCGCGGCGGCGGCGCCCAGACGACGTCCACCGGGTGGGAGACCCCGTGCGCCGCCACGACGGGTGCGCCGCCGAGGAGTTCGGCCCAGGCGTCGGTGTCGGAGGTGGCCGAGGCGCAGACCAGTCGCAGTTCGGGGCGCAGCGCCGCCCGGACGTCGAGGAGGAAGGCGAGCGCGGTATCGGCGTCCAGGTGCCGTTCGTGGCACTCGTCGAGGACGACGACGTCGACGCCGGGCAACTCCTGGTCGCGCTGGAGCCGTTGCAGCAGCACCCCGGTGGTGACGACCTCGACCACCGTCTCCGGGCCGACGCGACGCTCGCCGCGGACGGTGTACCCGACCCGCCCGCCGACGGTCTCGTCGAGCAGCCAGGCCATCCGCTTGGCGGCGGCCCGGACGGCGAGCCGGCGCGGTTCGGCGACGAGTACCCGGCGGGTCGGGCGGTCGGCAGCGAGGAGTCCGGCCAGGGCGAGCGGCACCAGGGTGGTCTTGCCGGTGCCGGGCGGGGCGGCGAGGACGGCGGTGCCGGGCCCGTCCAGGGCGCGGTGCAGTGCGGGCAGCGCGGTGCGGACGGGCAGTTCGCGCCAGGCCTGGTTCGGCAACGGGTCAGCCCCGCTCGGCCACGAAGATCGCCGTGCCGGGGATCAGCCGGCCGCGCAGCGGGGACCAGCCGCCCCATTCCTGGTCCAGGCCGGCCGGCCACTCGGGCTCGACCAGGTCGACCAGGCGGAAGCCGGCGGCGACGAGTTCGCGGACCCGGTCGCCGAGGGTGCGGTGGTGTTCGACGTAGGTGGCGCGGCCCTGCTCGTCCTGCTCGACGTACGGCGTGCGGTCGAAGTACGAGGACACCGCGGTGAGGCCTTCGACGCCGGGCTCGTCGGGGAAGGCCCAGCGGATCGGGTGGGTCACCGAGAACACCCAGCGTCCGCCGGGTCGCAGCACCCGGTGCACCTCGCGCATCAGCGCGGTGGTGTCGGCGCTGAACGGGACGGCGCCGTAGGCGGAGCAGGCGAGGTCGAAGGAGTGGTCGGCGAAGGGCAGGACGGCGGCGTCGGCCTGGACGACCGGGACGGGCACGGCACCGCGGCCGAGGTCGATCCGGCGGGAGTGCTGGAGCTGGCGGTAGGAGATGTCCAGGGCGACGGGGCGGGCGCCGCGGCCGGCCAGCCAGCGGGAGCACTGGGCGGCGCCGGCGCCGATCTCCAGCACGTCCTTGTCCGCGACCTCGCCGAGCAGCCGGGCGTCGGCCTCGTCCAGGCCTTCGGGGCACCAGGTGAAGCGGTCGTCGCCGAGGAAGTCGCCGTGCTCGTCCTGGTACTCGTCGGCGTTGCGGTCCCACCAGTGGCGGCTGGCCCGGCTGCTCTCCCCGGTGCCGGCCGCGCGCCGGACGGCGTCGTCGTCGCCTTCGACGTCGCCTTCGACGTCGGGGTCGAGCGCGTCGGCGTCAAGATCATGCGGGTCGGTCTGGGGGGTGGTGGCCACGGTGACAATGCCCATCGCGTAGGGTATGGAGTGCGGAAGCGCCGCTGCCGCGAACCGGTCCCGCAAGGGTCCGGGTCCTGGCGGTGGCATCCGGGGAAATGGCCCCTGCGGGCGCCACCGAGAGGTGCGCAATCGGAGGATATGGCCTGATCCGTACCAGGCTCCACCGTCTTGCCGTCCTTGGCATTGACCGTGCCTGGCCGTCCCCGTATGCTACAAGTTGCGCTGCGGGCCTGCGCGCCTCGGACGGAGCAGGTCGCGCTCGCATCTGTCGAAGACCCCACGGTCGCAAGACGGACGCCGATTCTCGTTTGTGCGGGAATTTCGGTGAGCCGTGTTCTTGGCTGTCCGGCTTTCGGTGGGAGCGATACGGGCCCTCCGCGTGGCATTACCTACGACTTTCATGTCCGCACCGGAGCCCTTTTCCTAATGACGAGCCCCACCGACTCCTCCCTCAGCACCACCCCGCAGGTCGCGGTCAACGACATCGGCGACGCGGACGCGTTCCTCGCCGCGATCGACGAGACCATCAAGTACTTCAACGATGGCGACATCGTCGAGGGCGTCATCGTGAAGGTCGACCGTGACGAGGTGCTCCTCGACATCGGTTACAAGACCGAGGGCGTCATCCCGTCCCGCGAGCTCTCGATCAAGCACGACGTCGACCCGCACGAGGTCGTCGCCGTCGGCGACAACATCGAGGCCCTGGTTCTCCAGAAGGAGGACAAGGAGGGTCGTCTCATCCTGTCCAAGAAGCGCGCTCAGTACGAGCGTGCCTGGGGCACGATCGAGAAGATCAAGGAAGAGGACGGCATCGTCACCGGTACCGTCATCGAGGTCGTCAAGGGTGGTCTCATCCTCGACATCGGCCTCCGTGGCTTCCTGCCGGCCTCGCTCGTCGAGATGCGCCGCGTCCGCGACCTCCAGCCCTACGTGGGCAAGGAGCTCGAGGCCAAGATCATCGAGCTGGACAAGAACCGCAACAACGTGGTCCTGTCCCGCCGTGCCTGGCTGGAGCAGACCCAGAGCGAGGTCCGCCAGACCTTCCTCACCACCCTGCAGAAGGGCCAGGTGCGCTCCGGCGTCGTCTCCTCGATCGTCAACTTCGGTGCCTTCGTGGACCTGGGTGGCGTCGACGGCCTGGTGCACGTCTCCGAGCTGTCCTGGAAGCACATCGACCACCCGTCCGAGGTTGTCGAGGTCGGCCAGGAGGTCACCGTCGAGGTTCTCGACGTGGACATGGACCGCGAGCGCGTCTCCCTGTCGCTGAAGGCGACCCAGGAGGACCCGTGGCAGCAGTTCGCCCGTACCCACCAGATCGGCCAGGTCGTTCCGGGTAAGGTCACCAAGCTGGTTCCGTTCGGTGCGTTCGTCCGCGTGGACGAGGGCATCGAGGGTCTGGTCCACATCTCCGAGCTGGCCGAGCGCCACGTGGAGATCCCGGAGCAGGTCGTCCAGGTCGGCGACGAGATCTTCGTCAAGGTCATCGACATCGACCTCGAGCGCCGCCGCATCAGCCTGTCGCTGAAGCAGGCCAACGAGGCCCTGGGTGCCAACCCGGCCGAGGTCGAGTTCGACCCGACCCTGTACGGCATGGCCGCCTCGTACGACGACCAGGGCAACTACATCTACCCGGAGGGCTTCGACCCCGAGGCGAACGACTGGCTGCCCGGCTTCGAGAAGCAGCGCGAGGAGTGGGAGCGCCAGTACGCCGAGGCGCAGAGCCGCTTCGAGCAGCACCAGGCGCAGGTCATCAAGAGCCGCGAGGCCGATGCCCAGGCTGCCGAGGAGGGTGGCGACGCCGTCGCCGCCGCCGCTGGTGGCTCGTACTCGTCCAGCAGCGACGAGGGCTCGGGCGCCCTGGCCTCCGACGAGGCCCTGGCCGCCCTGCGCGAGAAGCTGGCCGGTGGCCAGAGCTGAGGCTCTCGCTTCCCGCTAGCCGATAGCTAGCCGATGGGCCCCACCCGGATTTCCGGGTGGGGCCCATCGTGTTGTCCGGCTTCGTTCCGGTTTTGTTGTCCGGCATTCCTTATGCACTGCCCTTATGCACCGCCGACTTATGTGTTTTTTATGTGAAGGAAAGTGTGACATGGGGCTCATTGTCCTTCTATAGGCCGAAGTTCGGGTTGCCCCTACATTGAGTGGAGCTGCCCGAAAGGCTCCTCATGCGCAACCCCTCCTCCGCCGCCACCACCGTGGTCGGCGGCCGGCTCGCCGCCCTCGGCCGGTTCTGCTTCCACCACCGCCGGTGGGTGCTCGGCTTCTGGGCCGCCGTCCTCGTCGTCGGCGTCCTGATCGGCGGCCGGGTCTTCGAGGGCTCCGTGGCCGGCGCCTCCTCCGCCACCGGCGAAGCCGACCGCGGCAGCGCGGTGGTCGCCGCCGCCGAGCCCGCCAAGGGCACCGTCACCGCCGTCGTGGACGGCAAACGTGTGGACGACCCGGCCGTCAAGGCCGTCGTCGAGAAGGCCACCGCCGACATCGCCGGCCTGCCCGGGGTCTCCTCCGCCCTCGACGCGTACGGCCCCGGCCCCGCCCCGGCCGCCCTGCGCTCCGCCGACGGCACCGCGAGCCTGGTCACCGTACGGATGGCTGACACCGCCACCTCCGCCCAGACCGACGCCGTCACCCAGCGGCTCGCTTCGCTGAACGGCTCGGGCGGCGCCCACGTCACCGTCGGCGGGGACCTGGTGCTGCAGCAGGAGGTCAAGAAGCAGACCGAGCAGGACACCCGCTTCGGCGAGATGGTGACCCTGCCGCTCACGCTGGTCGTCATGGTGCTGGTGTTCGGCGGCCTCGCGGCGGCCTCGCTGCCGGTGATCGGAGCCGTCGCCTCGGTGGGCGGGGCACTGCTGGCCATGTTCGGATTCAGTCGGATCATGGACATCGACACCAGCGTGCTGCCGATCGCCACCGTCCTGGGGCTCGGACTCTCGATCGACTACGCGCTGCTCATGGTGAACCGTTTCCGCGAGGAACGCGGCCACGGCGCGGGCATCGCCGCCGCCGTCGAGCGGACCGCGGCGACCGCCGGGCGCACCGTGGCCTTCTCCGGACTGACCGTGGCCGTCGCACTGTCGGGCCTGTTCGTCTTCACCAGCCCGGTGCTGGGGGCGGTGGCCGCCGCCGGGGTCAGCGTGGTGGTGATCGCCGTCGCCGCCGCCCTGACCCTGATCCCCGCCCTGCTCGGCTTCGCCGGCCCGCGGATCAAGGCGCCCGCCGCGCCCGTACCGGACGAGGGCTTCTTCAGCCGGACCGTCCGCCGCGTCCGCAAACGGGCGGTACTGGTCGCCCTCGCCTGCGTGGCGCTGCTGATGGCGGCCGGGGCGCCCTTCCTCCACGCCGAGATGCGCAGCTCCGGCGCCGCCGTGCTGCCCGTCTCCTCGGCCGGACGGCAGGTCGCCGAGACCGTCGACCAGCGCTTCCCGCAGGCCGCGGCCGCGCCGATCACGGTGGTGGTCGAGGGCGGGGCCCCGGTGGCGCAGGCGTACGCCGACGAGGTGGTGGCCAAGCTGCCCGGCGTGAGCGGGGTGCGGGCGGTGACGCCGGTGGGCGACGCGGTGGCGACGATCGACGTACTGGTGCACGGCGACCCGCAGGGCGGGCAGGCCAAGCACGTCGTCGACGAGCTGCGGGCCGACCGGGGCGGGCTGAAGACCTACGTCACCGGCGGCGCGGCCTCGGTCGTGGACTTCAAGGACGAGCTGCTGTCGCGCGGCCCGTGGGCGCTCGGACTGGTCGCGGCCGGGACGCTGGTGCTGCTGTTCCTGATGACCGGCTCGGTGGTCATGCCGGTCAAGGCGCTGCTGATGAACCTGCTCTCACTGGGCGCCTCGCTCGGCGCGCTCACCCTGGTGTTCCAGGACGGCTATTTCAGCGGACTGCTCGGCTTCACGCCGACCGGCGGCCTGGAGACCTTCATCCCGGTGCTGGTCTTCGCCTTCGCGTTCGGGCTGTCGATGGACTACGAGGTGTTCCTGCTCGCCCGGATCAAGGAACTGCACCAACGCGGGCACAGCTGTACCCGGGCGGTGGAGCTGGGCGTCCAGCGCAGCGGTCGGATCATCACCTCGGCGGCGCTGCTGATGGTGATCGTCTTCGCCGGGTTCGCGCTCGGGGACATGCTCATGGTCAAGCAGATGGGCATCGCGCTGGCCGTCGCCGTCGCGGTGGACGCCACGCTGGTGCGGTGCCTGCTGGTGCCCGCCGCGATGAGCCTGTTCGGCGAGTTCAACTGGTGGGCGCCCGCGCCGCTCAAGCGGCTGCACCGGCGCTTCGGGCTGAGCGAGCACGTCGAGCTGCCGCAGATCGAGTTGTCGGAGGCTGCGTTGCCGGATGTCGCGTTGCCGGAGAGTGGGCCGGCGGGGACTGGGCCGGCGGGGATCCCGGCGCCCCGAGTGGCGGTCGAGGAGTCGGCGGCAGGGGAGTCGGTGGGCACGGGCCTGGTGAAGGCCTAGGACGCGTCGGTGGATGCGCGGGGCGGCGCGGCGGCGCGGTGGCCGATCACGGCTCCCGACCTGCCCCGCTGTCGTCCCGGTGTGACGACAGCCGGCTCAGGAGGCTGACCGCGGCCCGGAGCCGGTCCTGCTCGGCGGGGGTGAGGATGGCCTCGATGGCGTCGGCGAGGTGGCGTTCGCGGCGGGTGCGCTGTTCCAGCAGGGCGGTGCGGCCCGCCCCGGTGGCGGTGATCAGCTGCTTGCGGCCGTCGGTGGGGTGGGGCTGCTGGGCGACCAGGCCGGCCGCGGTCATCAGGGCGACGGTACGGGCCATCGACTGGTGGCGGACGCGCTGGAGGTCGGCGAGTTCGGCGACGGTGCAGGAGCGCTCGTCGCGCACCAGCAGGCCGAGGACGGCGGCCTGGTTCTGCGGCAGCTCGTCGCTGTCGCGCAGGGAGCGGACCAGGCTGCCGAGGGCGGCGCGCAGGTCGGCGGCGAGTTCCAGGGTGTGCGGGTGCGGGGCTTCGCTGGGCATGGGAGAAGTCTATCCGGAGATTGTGCAGCTTTGCTGTACAGCATTGCTGTATGGTTTGGCCCATGCGAATCACCAAGTTCGGACACGCCTGCGTACGCGTCGAGCACAACGACACCACCGTCGTCATCGACCCCGGGGTGTTCACCGACCCCGCCGCACTGGCCGGGGCGGACGCCGTCCTGATCACCCACGAGCACATGGACCACTTCGAGGAGTCCCGGCTGCGCGCCGCGCTGGAGGCCGACCCGGC
Organism: Kitasatospora sp. NPDC023385; assembly: GCF_055664045.1. Lineage (NCBI taxonomy): Bacteria > Bacillati > Actinomycetota > Actinomycetes > Kitasatosporales > Streptomycetaceae > Kitasatospora > Kitasatospora sp. NPDC023385. The sequence goes on from NZ_JBVOOL010000012.1 coordinate 241,355, forward strand.
GCTGCGGGTGTGGACCAACGGGGACGTCGCCGCCCAACTCGACGGCGTGGCACAGCGCGTCACCACGGTCGGCGAGGGCGACGCCTTCGAGATCGGCGGGCTCGGCGTCTCGGTGCACGGCGAGTGGCACGCCGTGATCCACCCGGACATCCCGCGGGTCCGCAACATCGGCTTCCTCTTCGACGGCCGCCTCTTCCACCCCGGCGACGCGTTCACCGTGCCGCCGCACACCGTCGACACCCTGCTGCTGCCGCTCGCGGCGCCGTGGAGCAAGGTGTCCGAGGTGGTCGACTACGTGCGGGAAGCCGGGCCGAGCCGGGCGGTACCCGTCCACGAGGCGGTGCTCAGCCCGGCCGGATTCGCCGTGCACAGCCGGATGGTCGGGCCGGACGGGCCGGGCACGGGAGCGGAGCTGGCCGTCCTCGGGGACGGCGAGAGCCTGGAGCTGGGCTGACGCCCCCGGTGCCGCGCCGGTAGCCTGACGCCATGCTGAAGATCGGACTGACGGGCGGCATCGGCGCCGGCAAGAGCGAGGTGTCCCGGCTGTTCGCCGCGCACGGCGCGGTGATCGTGGACTCCGACGTGATCGCCCGCGAGGTGGTCGCCCCCGGGACGGACGGACTGGCCGCCGTGGTCGCCGAGTTCGGCCCGCAGGTGCTGCGGGAGGACGGCACCCTCGACCGTCCGTCCCTCGGGGCGGTCGTGTTCGCCGACCCGGAGCGGCTGAAGGCACTGAACGCCATCGTCCACCCGCTGGTGCGGGCCCGCTCCGCCGAACTGGAGGCCGCGGCCGCGCCGGACGCGGTCGTGGTGCACGACGTGCCGCTGCTGGCCGAGAACGGGCTGGCGCCGCTGTTCGACCTGGTCGTGGTGGTGGACGCGGCGGACGAGGTGCGGCTGGACCGGCTCGTGCGGCTGCGCGGGATGGCCGAGGAGGAGGCCCGGGCCCGGATGGCCGCGCAGGCCTCGCGGGCGGACCGGTTGGCGATCGCCGACCTGGTGATCGACAACGGTGGGGAACTGGCCGCGCTCGCGGCTCGGGTGGACGAGGTCTGGGCGGAGCTGGCGGAGCGCGCGGCGGCCGGCTGAGGGGCGGGCTGCCGCGTGGGGGGCCTCCGGATCGGGGTGGCCGGGAAAGGGCTTTCGGACGGCCTCCGGCGGGGAGAGCATGGCGGGATGAATGATCGTTTTCCCGCCGAGTCGCACACCGCCGGGCCGCCGGCCGTCCTACAGCCGGCCGTCGAGCGGCTGGCGCGGTACGCCCGCGCCGAGCAGGAGGAGATCCTCGGCCCCGGGAACGACCCGTACGGGGTCGCGTACACCGGGCTGACCTTCCTGCCCAAGGAGATCCACTTCGGCATCCGGTCCGCCGACGGCCGGCTCGTCGCCCACGCCGGGCTGCTGCCGCTGCCGCTCACCGCGGGCGGCGCCGACCTGACGGTGATGGGCGTCGGCGGGGTCTGCGTCGCCCCCGACCGGCGCGGCGGCGGCCTCGCGCAGCGCGTGGTCGGGGCCGCCCTCGACCACGCCCGTACGCTCGGCCACCGGCACGCGCTGCTGTTCTGCCGCCCGCCGCTGGCGGCGTTCTACCGGGGGCTCGGCTTCCGGGAGGTGGTGGCGGAGGTGACGGTGGAGCAGCCGGAGGGGCGGCTCGCGGTGATGCCGCTGCGCACCATGTGGACGCCGCTGTCGGCGGGGGCCGGGTGGCCGGAGGGGCCGGTGCGGCTGCGGTCGCTGCCGATGTGAGGTCGGGTCAGGTGGCAGTATCGATCAGATCGGTTGATGGCCGCCGTGGATCCCCAGCAGTTGCGCACCTTCGTCACCGTCGCCCGCCTCGCCTCGTTCTCCGAGGCGGCGCGGGAACTCGGCTACACCCAGTCCGCCGTCTCGCAGCAGATCGCCGCGCTGGAGGCGGACCTCGGAGCCGCCCTGCTGGTCCGCCGACCGGTCGGCCCGACCGAGGCCGGGCGACGGCTGCTGGAGCACGCCGCGCCACTGCTGGTCCGGCTGGAGGCGGCGCGCGCCGACGTCGCACGCCTGGCCGGTGCTGCGAGCGCCCGGCTGGTGCTCGGAGCCACCCCGCTGGCGGTCGGGGCGGCACTGGGGCGCGCACTCGGCGAAGTGCGCCGGGCCTACCCGAAGACGGAGCCGGTGGTCCGGGTGCTCGCCCAAGGCGTCCTGCCCGCGCAGGTCGCCACCGGGGAGGTCGACCTCGCCCTGATCGACGGCCTGGCCGCGCCCAGCGATCCGCTGCCGCTGCCCGACGCCGGCCCGATGCGCACCGTCGCCGTGGACGAGCAGCCCGTCGCCGTCGCGCTGCCGACCGGCCACCCGCTGGCGGGCCGGAGCGGGCTCGCGCTCGCCGACCTCTCCGCCGCCCGCTGGCTGGACGCCCCCGACCTCACCCCGCCGGTCGCCCGGCTGCGCGCGGCCGCGGGCGTCGACGGCTTCCGGCCCGCCACCCGCTACCAGGGCACCGATGTGCGCGGGTTGCTGGCGCTGGTCGCGGCCGGGCACGGCCTCACGCTGCTGCCCGAGCCGGTGCTCGCCGCCGTGCCCGGCGTCGCGGCCGCGCCGATCACCGCGCCCCGGCTGGTGCACCGCACCGAACTCGTCCACGGGAGCCTGCCGGAGGGGCCGGCGGCGCTGCTGGCGCGGTTGCTGGCGCGATCGCCGGACGGGGCGGGGGTAATGATTCGGCCTGATCTGGCCTGATCTGGCCTGATCCGGCCTGATCGGCGGGTGCCGGGTGCCGGGTGTCGGGCGGGGTGTTCGCGGGCCAGGATTTTGGGTTGCCGAGGCTACCGGCACCGATGAAATGATCATGCAATGAGCACCAGCACCGTTATCAGACGTGTACGCGATGAGGACTGGGAGCGGGCCCGGGACATCCGACTGGAGGCGCTGCGCGACTCGGCCGCGCCCATCGCCTTCCTGGACACCTACGAGCAGGCCGCGGCCAGGCCCGACGAGTTCTGGCAGGGCCGGACGACGGGCGCCGCGACGGGCTCCGCCGTGGCGCAGTTCGTCGCGGAGGCCGCGGACGGGCGCTGGCTCGGCACGGTCAGCGTGCTGGTCGAGCGGTCGGGCGCGGCGCCGGCCCTGGAGGGCGACGTCATCGAGGTCGACCAGACGCACGTCGTCGCGGTCTACGTCCGGCCCGAAGCACGGGGCACCGGGCTGGCACAGAGCCTCTTCCGGGCCGCCCAGGACTGGTCGTGGTCGCTCGAGGAGCCCCGGATCCAGCGGATGCGGCTGTTCGTCCACGAGGACAACGCCCGGGCCGAGGCGATGTACGTCAAGGTCGGCTTCGAGCGCTCCGGCGTGGCGGTGCCCATGCCCGGCGACCGGACGGGCCGGGAGATCGAACTGGCGCTGCCCCGGGGCTGATTGGGCGGGGCAGGCAGGGGGCAGGCGTGGGGTGGGCGGCGGCGGTTGTGAAGGCGGGGTCACCAGGCGTTCACGTCCTGGGTCTGACGGTCGTCGCTCCCGCGGTGCTGTCATGAGCACAGTTGCCCGGCGAGAGGCCGGGCCGGCCCAGGAGACTTCCCCATGATGCTCCGTCAGCGCCTCACCGTCGTTGCCACGGCGGCCGCCCTCACCGTCGCCGGGCTCGCCGCCGGCACCGCGCAGGCCGCCGCCAAGGCGCCCGCCGCCCCCACGAAGTCCCGCACGCTCGCCGCGAGTTGTTCGCTGGCGTACCTGCCGCTGCCCGACCCGTCCTGCACGCCCGGCGCGTACAACCCGGACGTCACCCAGGCCACCATCGGGCGGACCATCTGCGTCTCCGGCTGGACGGCCACCGTCCGCCCCCCGACCAGCTACACCAACCCGCTGAAGGTGAAGCAGATCGCGCAGTACGGCTACCAGGACACCAGCACGGCCGACTACGAGGAGGACCACCTCGTCCCGCTGGAGCTCGGCGGCGCCCCGCGCGACCCGGCCAACCTGTGGCCCGAACCGCGCTACGGCAGCCAGCCGGCGCAGAGCAAGGACTCCGTCGAGACCAAGCTCAAGAACGCGGTGTGCGGCGGCCGGGTGAGCCTCGACGACGCCCGCAGCGCGATCGCTGCCGACTGGACCACGGCACTCAGCTCCCTGGGGCTGTGACGGCGCCGCTCAGCGCCCTGAGGCTGTGACGCCGGCTCCCCGGGAGCGGGCGTGAAGGAGCCGCCCGGTCCGTCCGGTCCCCTGTGCCGGACGGGCCGGACGGCCGTCTGTGGGGGTGTGGGCACCTGTGGTGCGGGTGCCCGGGGGAGTGCGGGTGCCTGTGCGGGGTGCCGGTACGGCTCAGCGCCCGCTGCAGCCCGGAAGGGCCTCGCACATCGGCGCCGACATGCCGGAGCCGACGTACTTGTCCTCGGGGGCCTTCCAGGTGTCCTTGGGCTGGGCGCCGCCCTTGGCGGTCGCCCAGACGGACAGCTCGTTCACCGCCCCGCCGTCGGTGACCACGTACTCGTGCAGGGTGACGGTGGTGCCGTCGGCCTGCGGGACGGTCAGCACGGCAGCGAAGAACGGCGCCCCCTCGGCGCTGGTGATCTTCACGGTGGCGCCGGGCACGGTCTTGGCGCAGCCCTTGAGCGCGTCCGTCAGGTGGCCGTCCGTCAGGTTGGTCATCTGCTTGGTGCCGCTGCTGTGGGTCGGGTCGCCCTCGAAGAGCAGCGTCTGCTGGGCCGTCCAGCGGTCGCCGCCGAAGCCGACCGACGCCCTCGCGGAGGCGGCGCCGGTGAACATGTACTCGTCGTCCTTGGCGATCGGGGCGTGGCACAGCTCCATGCCCTTGAACAGGACCGCGCCGGCGAGCGGCTTGGCGTTGGCCGCCAGCGGCGCGTAGTGGTAGGTCTCGTCCATCGGGATGCTCTTGGTGTCCATCCAGGCCTTCGCCGGGATGCCGTTGGCGGTGCCGTTGGCGGTGCCAGCCGGGGCGGCGCTGGGCGGGGTGGCGTTGGCCGGGGCGGGGGCGGCGGTCTTGCCGGCGTCCTGGCCTCCGTTGCCCCCGTTGTCGTCCGGCCCGCAGGCGCTCAGCGTGCCCAGGCAGACGAGGGCTGCGGCGGTGGCGGTGACCAGTCGGATGCTGCGCAACTGACGATTCCTCGGGTGTCCGGTGGCGTGGAACGGGTTCGGGAGCACTCCGGCGGCGGGCCGCGGCTGCGCGGCACCGTCCGTCCGTCCGCGCCGCCCGGTCGACCCGTGGTCGCGGGCACTCGGCATGGCTGTTCCTCCCCCGTTGTCGTACGGCCGTCCGGCTCCTGGGCGCGCCGCGCTCCTCTGCTCTGAGGGGCGGTCAGCGCCGGTGCTGCGTCGACGGCGGTCGAAACCTATGCCACCGGGCGGCCGGGAGCAAAGCGGGATTCCGACGGGTGGTCAAGTGACAGGAGCGGCTGCGGGGCACTCATGGGGAACGTGTGTGCGGGCGCGTCGGGAGCTATGGGCAGCGTGCGGGGGATCCCTGGAGCGCACGGGCGCGGCGGTGCGCCGACCGAAGCGGTGGATCTCCGCTGCCGGGCTGGTGCTACGGGCCCGTACGGCACCCCGGTGGTGCGGGCGGAGGAGGCGCGGGCGGCTGCCGACCCCAAGGCTTTCCCCATGGCCGATCCGGGGCGGCTGCGGCCGGGTGTTCCGCTGCGCTGGGCGTCCCGCTGCGCGTGGCTGTCCCGCTACGCGTGGGTGCCCGGGACGCCGAGCTGTTGGGCGAGCCAGGGCAGCGCCTGGGCGAAGGTCGCCGCGCCGGTCTGCCAGGTGTGCCGGCCCGAACCGACGGCGGTGACGGTGCGGATGCCGTCCTTCCTGGCGGCCGCGTCCAGGGCCTTGGCGGACTCGATCTGGCCATGTTCCTCGTCGCCCTGCCCGAAGTAGCCCGACACGCCTTGGTACTTGGGGTGGTGGGCGAGCACGGTCAGCGGGTCGTGGGCCGCCCAGGCCGCCGCGTCGCCGCCGTACAGCTCCTGGACGGTGTGGTCCTTGTCGCCGATGTACGGGCCCTTGTCGCCGGAGAAGTCGCCGAAGTGCGCGAAGACGTCGGGGTGTTCGACGGTGAGGTCGACGGCGCAGGTGCCGCCCATCGACCAGCCGGCCACGCCCCACTTGTGCGGGTCGGTGGCGGCGTTGAAGGCCTTCCGGACGAACGGGGGGACGTCCTTGACGAGGTGGGACTCGGCGTGGCCGTGCGGGCCGTCCACGCACTCGGTGTCCACCCGGAAGCCGCCGGTGGCGTCCACGAAGACCAGGATCGGGGCGAAGCCGTTGTGCTTGGCGGCGAACTCGTCGGCGGTCTTCACGGCGTTGCCGGAGCGGATCCAGTTGTCGGGCGCCGCGAACTCGCCGCCGATCATCTCCAGCACCGGCAGCTTCGGCCGGGTCTGGCTGCGGAACCACGCGGGCGGCAGGTAGACCAGCTCCTGGCGGTGGGCGAAGCCGCTGGCGGTGTCCGGGATGTCGACCTGGACGATGCGGCCGGTCCTGGTCTTGCCGTGGATGGAGGCGAGTTCGGCGAGCGTGATCTGGTCCGGCAGCGGCTGTCCGCTGAGCTCGCCGACCGCGTCGTCCAGGGTCGGGTAGTAGCCGGTGGCGATGTTCACGCTGTTCGCCGCGCAGAACAGGGCCAGCACGGCGGTCGGCACGGCGAGCAGCCGCCGCCACCAGCGGGCGCCGCGCCAGCCGAACCCCAGCACGCAGACCGCCGCGACCGCCACCCCGCCCCACAGCCACACCCCGAACGGGATCGGGTCGGTGATCCCGGCCAGGGCGAGGACGGCCACGGCGGCGCCCGCGGTGACCACCAGCGCCGTCCCCAGCGCGATCGGCCCCCACTTCGTCCGCCACGCCCGGTCCCGCCGGGCCAGCATGCCCAGGAACAGCGCGAGGGCCGCGGCCTGGACCGCCCACGGGAACCAGCCGTCGAGCAGGGAGACGTTCATACGGCCGGAGGCTAGGGGTGCAGGATGAGAAGCCGATTAGAGTGCGTACTCGGCCGCGACCAACGGGCGGTCCCGTTGAGGCCTTTGATCCAGCTCAGCGCTCACGGATGGCCTGCCGGGCGCCGGGGTGAGCGGCCCCGCGCAAGGGGGAAGCCATGGGACGGGGAGCCGCCAGATGATCAGGACGGCGCAGCCAGACGGGCCAGGGCGCTGACGGTCCCCGCCCGGTGCTTTCGCCGGGCGGGGGCACGAGGACGAGCGGACGGTCATGCCTCCGCGACGGCGTCCAGGGGGCTGAGGGCGGCTGCCCGGCGGGCGGGGGCGGCGGCTGCGAGGGCGCCGATTGCGAGGGGCGCCAGGCAGACGAGGGCGAGCGTGCCCCAGGGCACGACCAGCGTGTACTGCTTCATCGCTCCGCCCGCCAGCGCGCCGACGGACCAGGCGCCGAGGAGGCCGCCCGCCAGGCCGAGGAGGGTGCCGAATGCGGCGACCGTCACGGCCTCCAGGCGGATCATCCGGCGGATGTCCCCGCGGTCCATGCCGATGGCCCGCAGGGCGCCGATCTCGCGCGTCCGCTCGGTGACGGACATGGCCAGGGTGTTCACGATGCCGAGCGCGGCGATCACGACGCCGATGCCGAGGAGCCCGTAGGTCAGCGTCAGGAGGCCGCCCGTCGTGCCCGCCGCCTCGCGAACCAGTTCCGCCCGGTCCTGCACCTTCAGCAGTGGGTTGTTGCCGACGGCGGTCCGCAGGTCGCGCCCGGACGCGCCGTCGCCGCGGACGAGGATCCGCTGGACGGAGCCTGGCTTGAAGCTGTGCTTCTGCACGTCGTCGCGGGCGCCGACCGCGTCGTGGGCGGTGGGGTTGTCCTGGTAGACGCCCACCACGGTGTACCTCGTGGACTCCTCGCTCCGGCCCATGCGCGCGGTGACCTGGCCTCCCGCGCTGACCCCGGCCTCCCGGGCGACGCTGCTGGAGACGGCGACCCGGCCGGGCCCGAGGTCCTGCGCGGAGCCGCTCACGAAGTCGAGCTTCAGTACCTGGCCGACGCCGGCCGGGTCGATGCCGGAGATCTCGCGGACCTTGCCGCCGATGACCACCGTGGAGTCGGCGACCGCGCTCGCGCCGCGCACCCCCGCGACACCGGCCACCCGCTGTACGGCCGCCGGGTCGATGCCCGTCATGGTGTCGCCGGTGCTGATCACGTAGTCGGCCGCGAGCCCGTCCGCCGTCTGCCGGTCGAGGGCCTGCCCGGTGGAGGTGCCGATGGTGGCGAGCCCGCTGACCAGTGCCGTGCTGATCAGCAGCGTGGCAGCGGTCGCCGCCGTGCGCCGGGGGTCGCGCAGCGCGTTCTGCCGGGCCAGCAGGCCGATGACGCCGAACCGCCGGGTGAGGCGCCCGGTCAGCCGGATCACCGGGGCGGCGAGCGTCGGCGCCAGCACGACCAGGGCGACGACCAGGAGCCCGCAACCCGCCATCGCACTGCGCAGGTTCTGCTCCGAGGCGTCCTTCGCCGCACCCGCGAGCGTGACCAGCCAGCCGACGCCGAGGACGAGCAGCCCCACCCCGGCGGCCGTCCGCAGCCGCGAGCGCCCGCCCGGCTGCGCGGCCGCCGCCCGCAGCGCCTCGATCGGCGCGATCCGCGCCGCCCTGCGGGACGGCAGCCAGGCGGCCGTCACCGTCACGCCGACCCCGACGAACAGGGCCGCCGCCACCGGCCGGGGCCCGATGACCAGCGGGCCCGTCGGCAGCTGGTTCCCGTCGCCGCTCAGCAGGCCGGGCAGCACGGCCGCGATGCCGAGCCCGAGGGCGAACCCCACCACCGACGCGGCGACCCCGACCAGCACCGCTTCGGCCAGCAGCGCGCGCACCACCTGGCGCTGCGTCGCGCCCACCGCCCGCAGCAGGGCGATCTCCCGGGTGCGCCGGGCGGCGAGCATGGTGAAGGTGTTGACCACGAGGAACGAGCCGATGAACAGCGACACCCCGGCGAAGACCATCGGCAGCTTCTGGTAGCCCCGGGTCAACGTGCCGACGTAGCGGGCCTGTTGGTCAGCCAGCGCCTGTCCGGTGGTGACCTCGGCCGTGCCGGGCGGCAGGACGGCGGCGATCCGATCCGCCAGCTCGTACTGGTTGGCTCCCGGCACGGCGGAGACCTCAAGGCTGGTGTAGTGCCCGGGTGTTGCGAACAGCCGCTGCGCGCCGGCCCGGTCGAACAGGGTGAGCGTGCCGCCAGCCGTGACCCGGGTGTCCCCGGTGGTGACGATGCCGACCAGGCGCGCGGTGAGGGCCGGGCCGTCCGAGGCGAACGTGATCGTGTCGCCCAGCCGGTACCGGCCCGCCGCCGCGGTGCCCCGGTCGACCGCGATCTCGTCGGCGCCGGCCGGGGCCCCGCCCTCGACCACGGGGTAGCGGGCGTCCTTGCCGTCGCTCCCCGGGACGTAGGCGGCCGCGAGGTTCGTCCCCCGCTTGACCCGCAGCGGGCTGCCGTCGGCCGCGTTCAGCGTGGCGCTCCCGTCGACCGACGGCCGTACCGCCGCGACACCGGGCACGTCCGCGAGCCGGCGCGCCAGCTCGTCCGTCAGCACGGTCGGCGCACTCGGCTGGTCGGTGGCGGCAGGGGACTCCTTCGCGGTGACACTGACCGCGATGTCGGCGAAGGTGCGGGACGCGGCCGCCCGGTAGGCGGCGGCGGTCGAGTCCGCGAAGACGAGGGTGCCGGAGACGAAGGCGACACCGAGGCAGACCGCGAGGACGGTCATGAGCAGCCGGGCCTTGTGCGCCAGGACGTTGCGCAGGGCTGTGGTCAGCATGATCAGCTTTCGAGAGTCGGGGTGCGGGTCAGCCTGCGAAGGACTTCATGACGTCCAGCACCCGATCCGGGGTCGGATGCGCCATCTCGTCGACCAGCCGCCCGTCGGCCAGGAACACCACCCGGTCCGCGTACCCGGCGGCCACCGGGTCGTGGGTCACCAGCACCACCGTCTGCCCCAACTCCCTGACGGAGTCGCGCAGGAAGCCGAGCACCTCGGCCCCGGCCCGGGAGTCGAGGTTGCCGGTCGGCTCGTCGCCGAACACGATCGAGGGCCGCGCGACCAGCGCCCGGGCGACTGCGACGCGCTGCTGCTGCCCGCCGGACAGCTCGGACGGCCGGTGGCCGAGGCGCTGGGCGAGCCCGACCATCGACACCACGCGGTCCAGCCACTGCCGGTCCGGCGTCCGCCCGGCCAGCGACAGCGGGAGCGTGATGTTCTCCAGCGCGGTCAGGGTGGGCAGCAGGTTGAACGCCTGGAAGATGAAGCCGATCCGGTCCCGCCGCAGCCGGGTGAGCTGCCGGTCGCCCAGACCGCCCAGTTCCGTCGTGCCGATCCGCACGGAGCCCGACGTGGGCGTGTCCAGGCCGGCCGCGCAGTGCATCAGGGTGGACTTGCCGCAGCCGGACGGGCCCATGATCGCGGTGAACTCGCCCGCCCGGAAGGCCACGCTCACCCGGTCCAGGGCCGTGACCCGGGTGTCGCCGCTGCCGTAGGTCTTCGTCAGGTCGGCGACGGCGGCCGCGACCCCGGGCGGCGCGTGCAGGGCAAGGGGGTTGGCGATCATGAGCGGGCTCCTGTCGAGGTGCGAGTCGGTGCACTTCGAAGGGTGTCCGGGGCACGTATCAGGCCGCTGCGCCGCCGTGTATCAGCGCCCGCTCCGCTTCGCAGCGGTTCTGTAGCAGCCGTATGTCCGGGCGGACCAGCGGTCAGCCCGGCAGGCGGACCGGTCGGTCCAGTCAGTCCGGCAGCCGCAGCGTGGCCCTCGCGCCGCCGTCCGCCGCGTTGTCGAAGCGCAGCTCCGCACCGAGCAGCCGGGCCTGCCCCAGCGCGATGGTCAGCCCCAGTCCGTGGCCCGTGCCGCGCTCGGCGGCACCGGTGTGGAAGCGGCGCGGGCCGTGGCGCAGCAGGTCCGGCGGGAAGCCGGGGCCGTGGTCGCGCACGACGACCGTACGGCCGTGGACGGTGACCAGGACCGGGGCGGCCCCGTGCCGGTGCGCGTTGACGACGAGGTTGCCGACGATCCGCTCGAGCCGCCGCGGATCGGTCTCCACGATCTGCCCGTCCTCCGCGGTCTGCCCGTCCCCCGCGACGACCTCGGCCTCGAATCCGGTGCGCACCACGGCCTCCCGGACGACCGCGACGAGCGGCACCCGGGCCCGCGCAGGCTGTTCCGCCCCGGCGTCCAGGCGGGAGATCTCCAGGAGGTCCTCGACCAACCCGCGCAGGTCCCGCACGCGTGTCCGGATCAGGTCCTCCGTCCCGCCCGCCGGCAGCAGGTCGACGGCGGCCAGCAGGCCACCGACCGGAGTGCGCAGCTCGTGTGCCACGTCCGCGGTGAACTGCCGTTCGGTGCGCAGTCGTCGGCCGAGGCTGTCGGCCATCAGGTCCACCGTCGCCGCGATGTCGGCCACCTCGTCGCCGCCCCTGGTGGGCCCGGTCCGGGCGTCGAGGTCCCCGGCGGAGATCCGGCCCGCCGTCTCCGCGACCCGCCGCAGCCGGCGGGCGAGCAACCCGGCGCCGTAGACCGCGACCGGTGTGGCCGCCGCGAGCGCGACCGCCGAGGCCACCGCCATCGCCGCGTCCAGCCGGGTCAGGTCGGAGAGCTGCGGCGCCAGGTTGACCCGCATGGCGAGGACCGGGCTGCCGGGCCCGCCGGTGCGCTGGGCGGCCCAGTAGCTCGGGCCCGAATTCCCTTCGGCGTGCCCGTCGTAGGCCGTGTGTCGTTCGCCGTCGGCCGGGTGGCGCAGGGCGGTGGGCAGGTCGGCGGGGTCGAGTTCGGCGCCGTCGGCCAGCGATCCGGTGCGCCGGTAGACGTCCATGGCCGAGTAGACGGTGTTGAAGGCCTGCGCCTCGGCCCGGCTGCGGATGTCGTGCGCGGTCCACAGGTGCACCAGCACGCCGACCGCCACCGCGACGAGGCAGGCGGTGGCGGCGGCCAGCGCGGCGATCTTCCAGCGCAGGGGGGCGCGGGCGGCCCGGGGAGGCGTGCGCACCGCGCTCAGCGCCTGAGCTTGTAGCCGAAGCCGCGGACCGTCTCGATCCGCTCCCGGCCGAGCTTGCGGCGCACCCGCTGCACGCACAGGTCCACGACCCGGCTGTCGCCGTCCCAGCCGTACTCCCAGACGTTGCGCAGCAAGGTGTGCCGCTCCAGCACGACACCGGGGTGGGCGGCGAACTCCAGCACCAGCTTCAGTTCGGTCGGGGTCAGCGCCACCGGCGCCCCGCCGACGGACACCTCCATGCCGGCGGTGTCGACGGTCAGGTCCCCGAACACCAGGACGTCCCCGCCGGCGGCTCCGGGGGAGGGCGCCGGGACGGGTGGCGCGTACGTCGCCCGCCGCAGCAGCGAGCGGATGCGTGCCACCAGCACGTAGGTGTCCACGGGCTTGACCACGTAGTCGTCCGCCCCGGCTTCCAGGCCGGCGACGACGTCGAGGCCGTCGCCGCGCGCGGACATCATCAGGACGGGCACCAGGCTGGTCTCCCGGACCTTGCGGCACAGGCCGATCCCGTCCAGGCCGGGCAGCATCACGTCCAGGATCAGCAGGTCGAACTGCTCGTCCCGGAACAGTTCCAGTGCCGTGAGGCCGTCCGCCGCGGTGCTCATCCGGTAGCCGTAGCGTTCCAACGCGATGGTGAAGGAGCGGCGCATCAGCTCGTCGTCCTCGACCAGCAGCACACGGACGGGGTGCGGGGACGGCGCGGGCGAGGGCACGGGCGGACGACTCCTGCTCGAACGGCGGCGGACAGCGGCGAAGGTCAACGACGGACAGCGGCGGACAGCGGCGGACAAGCGAACGATACGGCAGATACCGGACGCATCGACGTCCTCGCCCGCATCGACGTCCGGCCGCGCGCTCCCTGATACCCGACGGATACAAAGACGCGATCCCACCCGCATCCGACGGCACCGCCGCCCCACGGTCGAGCGGCTGATCACCAAGGTGAAGGCCTGGCGGGGCATCGCCACGCGTCACGAGAAGAACCCCGTCAGCCACCTCGCCGGCCCCCACCTCCGCGGCGCGATGAGCTGGCCCAAGGGCGCGCTCTAGGCTGTGTGTCGAAAGTGGATCTGGTGCTGTGGATGAGCACGGTTCATGGGTCGGGGAGATCTCACGGGCGAGCAGTGGGCGGTGCTGGAGCTGTTGTTGCCGAAGGGCGCGAAGGCGGGCCGGCCACCTGTCTGGCCTCGGCGGCAGCTGATCGACGGCATACGGTTCCGTGTCCGTAGGGGTTCCGTGGCGGGACGTGCCCGTCGAGTACGGGCCGTGGGGCCGGGTCTACGACTTGTTCCGCCGGTGGCAGCGGAACGGCACCTGGCATCAGGTCTTCACCCGGCTGCAGTCCTTGGCCGACGCGAAGGGGAGGATCACGTGGGACCTGAGCGTCGACTCCACGGTCTGTCGTGCTCATCAGCATGCGGCGGGGGCCCGCAGGCAGGGTGACCTGCAGAAGGAACCGCCAGGCGGTGTGTTCACTGAACCCGAGGATCACGGACTGGGTCGCTCACGCGGCGGGTTCACCACCAAGTTGCACCTGGCCGTCGAGCAGGGTCAGAAACCCATGTCGATCGTGATCACGGCCGGGCAGCGCGGCGACTCGCCGCAGTTCGAACCCGTGTTGGACAAGGTCCGCGTGCCCCGCATCGGTCCGGGACGGCCACGCGTCCGCCCCAACCGCGTGCGGGCCGACAAGGCGTACGCCTCCCGCAGGAACCGCGGCTACCTGCGCCGCCGCGGGATTCGCTGCACCATCCCGGACAAGGCCGACCAGGCCCGCAACCGCCGAAGGCTCGGTTCCCGCGGCGGCCGGCCGCCGCGCTTCGACCCGGCCGACTACCGCGAGCGCCACGCGGTCGAGTGTGGGATCAACCGCCTCAAGAGGAACCGCGCTGTCGCCACGCGGTACGACAAGCTCGCTGTCCGCTACGAAGCGACAGTCCTGGTCGCGGCGATCAACGAGTGGCTGTAATCCTCCACTGAAAAGGCATCGGGGTCCACGGCAACGCCTCCCGCCAGCCCTGTCGATCGTGAGCCCAGTCCATCATCACCTTGGCGGTCGACTCTTCTGGGCCGAACACTTCATGGAGCCTTGGAACGTGGGCCTGGTAGTGCTTGTCTGCACTGCCTTCGCGGTACTCGACCTGGTAACAGCAGGTCGTGCAGAACCTCCTCGGTTGGATCGTCCACGGTACGACCGCCCGCTTCAACTACACGCAGCACTGGCTTTAGCATGCACGCGACTGTACCGACCCATAGGACTCAACTGCCCCCCAGCCGTCCACAACCTCCCGAGGCAGAACACCTAGCCCGATGACGAGGCTGGCCGCGCCGCCCACCTTCCAGGAGAGGAAGCTGCGATCTTTGCCCAGGCGGACGAGCTCAACGCCCACATCGCTCGGTTCCTCGAACACTACGGGTAGGCTCGTAGGTATGGGAATTGACTGGGAGAACATACTCGGCGCAAGCGGTAACGGCCTCGACGATGCCTACGACAGCGCGGTCTCCGCGGTCATCTACAGCGATGACCCGGTGGAGGACCGTCGGCCACTCCCAGTCGGCGAAGAGCACGACGACACAGACGGCTTGCGCTGAACTGAGGAAACGCCCCGGCAAGCCGCGGCGTTTCGCCGTCAGGTCAGGGGTCAGTCAAGAGGCGGCCGAGCTCAACTCTGCGGCTCGATCGCCGCCTTCACCGAACTCGTCATCCCCGGCAACGGCACAGGTGACGGCCAGCACTACGGCACGGGGGTGCTGCCCGAGCACCGAGGTCACGGCCCCGGCCGATGGATGAAGGCCGAGTCGATCCGACAGGCCCACAGGGACTATCCGGACCTCGGTGACCTCCTGACCGACACCGCCGACAGCAACGCGCACATGCGACGGGTCCACGACGGTCTCGGCTACACACCCACGCACACGACACACCAGTATCAGCTCGACCTTTAGCAGAGAGCGGACGGGCCGGACCGGGACATCACCCCGTCCGGCCTGTCCGTGCTTTCGATACACGCCCTAGAGGCCGGCCGTCCGCTGGAAGAGGGCGGTGAGGAGGAAGGGGACGCCGAAGAGCGCGGAATCGGGCGACTGGGCGGCCATCGGGCGGATCTCCAGCGGCTCGAAGTCCCGGAAGAGGGAGCGGAGTTCGTCCGGCGAGTAGGCCAGTCCGCCTTCCAGGGTGCCGAGCCGGTACAACTCCTCGTCGGGCCGCTCCGACCCCACCGTCCCGGCGGCGAACGCGGTGACGGCGAAGTGCCCGCCCGGCGCGAGAGTCCGGTCCAGGAGGTCCAGGTAGCTGACACGGCGGTGCGGCGGGAGGTGGTGCAGGCAGCCGGAGTCGTAGACCAGGTCGTACTGCGCGTACGGGAGTTCGGCGTCGAAGATGCTCGCCCGGTGGAAGCGCAGGTTGGTGCCCGCGCCGGCCTCGCGGGCGCGCTCCCCGGCCCAGTCGATGGCGGCGGAGGAGACGTCGACGGCGTCGACGTCGAAGCCGAGCGACGCCAGGTGGATCGCGTTCCGGCCGGGGCCGCAGCCGAGGTCCAGGGCGCGGCCGGGGACACCGGCCGGGGCGGGGGAGAGCAGGCCCCGGTCGAGGTAGGAGACCAGGTTCTCGTCCGGCTTGGGCGCGAAGAACGGCCGGTCGGTGGGCCGGTCCGCGTAGAACCGGTCCCAGAAGGCTTCGGCCGACGGGAAGAGCCCGTCGAGCAGGACGAGGACGTCTTCGGTGGTGCGGATCGTACGGTTCATGAAGCCGAGCGTAGGCGGTCCGGTGAGCCGGTGCGAGGAGGGCAAAAGCCCTTGCAGGGTGGGGCGTTGGGGATCTGATAGCGCTGGTGGAAGCGGGTGTCCCGGGCCCGTCCGTGGGCGCGGCGCCACCCCGCCCCCGAGCCGGGAAGGGGCCTCTGAGCGGGGCGGCGAGGGGGCCGCCGCGGGGGGTCGAAATAATGTTTCGATCAAGAAATCCGGGCGTTCACGTGCAGGCCGGAGCCGGTCGGCGAACCAGGCCGGGCTGATCTGCGTGATCGGGCGGAGCTGCCCGATCATGCCGATTGTGGACTCGCCGCCATCTGGCCTCGTATCCGCAGGTACCAGGTGAGAGCCGCGATCCCGGCGAGCATCATGACCACCGAGGCCGCCAGGGCGAACCAGTCCAGCACGTTCCGACCGAGGGTGTTCCAGAAGCCGATGCTCGACGGAAGGGCGACCAGCGCGGTGTCCTGCGGGTCGTACACGACGGTGACGGGCCGGTCCGTCCCGAGGTCGGCCGACACGTAGGCCAGCTGCGCTTCGACGGTGCGTCCGTCGGATGCCGTGAAGCGCACCCGGCAGCGGGAGTTGGGGGAAGTGGAGCCGTCACTGTTGCTGCCCACCGAGACGCACTCCGTGACGACGCCCTGGACGTGGACGCCGCGACCGTTGAGCACCGACTCCACGTGGGTGTCATGCGGAATGAAGTACGCCACGGCCAGGACGAACAGCAGCAGCCCGCACCCGAGCATGGCCAAGGAGGCACGTCCCAGGGTCCGGTGGTAGCTGCGTACGAATGTCGGTACCGCGTTCATGCCTCTGCTCCACTCGCGTCGCAGCTGTCGTCCCTGGCTCAGCGCCGGCGCCGGCGCCGGGAACCGGCCCGGTGAAGGCGAGCCGGGCTGCCCCGCGCGGCGCGGGGCAGCCCACGGTACTGGGTTAGCTCGGGGCCGGGAACTCGCCCGTTCGGATCCCCGCCACGAACTCTCGCTGCCTTCCACCTCGCTGGTCACTACCCGAGAACACCGAGGGGGTTGCCGGGGTCGTCCAGCCAGACCGTGTTCGTCTCGGGGGGCACCGTGAGACCGTAACGCTCCAACGCAGGACGGCCGTTGGACAGCCACGCCATGGCTGCTGCCTCCACCTCGGACCAGAGGGCGCGCGGGCCGCCCTGGAAGGCACGGTTGGTTCCGTCGGTCCGGCTCTCCAGCACCGCCCACGAGCCGTCGGGGTGGAGGAGCCATCGGCCGGTGGTGTGGTCGGCCGTCAGGCGCAGCCGGGTCGTGCCGGGCATGGCGATCTGGGCGCTCCACAGGAACGACGGGTCGTCGAGGGTGTCGGGGTGAACGGCGGTGTCGAGGCCGACGGCGTCGTGGCGGAATCGGATGGCGGCGCGCATGAGGGGGCCGATCACTTGCCGGAATCTGCTCGCAGTTGTTGCCCCGCGAAGTCACCTGCCGAATGGACACGGCCGTCGTAAGAGGCGGGGGGGGCCCCCCCGGGGGGGGGGGGGGGCCGGGGGGGGGGGGGGGGGGGGGGGGGGGGGGGGGGGGGGGGGGGGGGGGGGGGGGGGGGCCCGCCCCCCCGCCCCGG